>SYCH01000258.1 GCA_005787025.1 Actinomycetota bacterium
CCCGTTGGATGCCTCCTTGACCATCTCACCGTCCTGACCGCGCAGAACCTTGTCGTACTGCATCTCGATGCCGGTGGCCCCGACGCCGAACGGATCGGTGCGACCGACGACGTTGCGGGCCAGACCCCCGGCCACCTCGACGCGTTCGGGCTCCACGAGTCCGAAGATTCCCGCCAAGTTCAACGACAAAACGGCCTCAGCGACGTTCTCGTCGACGAAACGTTGCACGTACACGAACGTGGTGCTCTGATCCGCGAGTTTGGCGGCCAGATCCGCCTCGGAAACCGCGTCGATGCCCAACAGTTGGGCCAGAACGTGTGCCGTGGCGGCCGGATCGATGATCGATTGCGGATTGGCGTAAATCGACGTCGACGGCACGGTGATGGCCATCTCGTTCCCGTCGCGGTCGAAAATGGTGCCGCGGGCCGCCGGGATGGCGGAGAACCGCTGACGCTGCTGGACCCCGTCCTCTCGATAACCGGCACCGTGAGCCACCTGTACCCAAAAACTGCGACCGACCAAGCCGACCATGCACACGAGACCCAGTGTCACCATCACATGGAATCGGGTTCGCCGCAAACCAGCGGTCGATCGGTTGCGGATCGTGGATTTCGGCGCCTCGGCGTCATTGCCGCGACCGAACAGCCATCCCAAACCCTGCTTGGGTCCACGCTTCGCGGAGATCTTGGGCGACTTGGAAGGCTTCGCGGATCGCGCCCGGGCTCCGGTCTTGGAATCGACCTTGGCGTCCGAACGCACCGACTTCGCCGTCGAGCGAGCCGTCGATTTCGCCCGCACCATCGGGGACGAGCTGACTTTGGTTCGCTTGGTTCCCGCGGACGCGCGTCGTGACGCGTCCACCTTGCGACGGGACTTGGGAACCTCGTTCTCCCGAGACGTTCGACGCTTGTCGCTCATGGTTGGCCCCCGATCAGCGCCTTGACGGCGCCGTAGTTCTCGAGGGGATCCTCGGAGTCGGACATGTACTCGGGATCGATGCCGCCGGTCGACACCAGAACCGCGGCCACGCTGGCGGGATCCACGGTGGTGAAGTCGGTACCGGTGCCCGGAATCATCCCCATGGCAGTGGCCTCGACGACCAGCCGGGCCGGATCACGCAAAGCGGATCGCTCCAGACGCAACGCGTCGTAACGATCGCGCTCGGCCTGAATCTGGGCGTTGATCTTGTCGATCTTCATTTGCGTCTCGGCAATGCGGGTCTGGAAGGCGACGACGAGGAACATGACCATGATCGCCAGTACCGCGACGGTCGCCGAGAGAATGATCACACGACGCATCCCGCTCGTGGCATCGCGTCGGGTGACGACACGGGCCACCGGGGACTTGGCCGTCCGCCGACCCTCGGCGGTGCGGGGCCTGACGGTTCGGGTGGACGGACGACTCGCCGGCTTCGCCGTCGGTCGTGAACGCGGAATGGTCGCAACGGCCTTGGCCATCAGATCACCTCCGCCACACGCAAGCGCGCCGACGTACTGCGGGGATTGCGCTCCATCTCGGCCACTGATGGTTTCGACGCGACGCGCAGGAGCTTCACCGTGCGTTCCGCACCACAACCGCACGGGAGGTGGCTGGGACACTGGCAACCACCGGTGCTGTGAAAACGAAAACGCTCCTTCACGATGCGGTCCTCGCCCGAGTGATACGACAGAACGGCGATACGACCGCCTTTGACCGTGCGACCGATGGCGTGGTCGAGAGCCACCGGCAGAACGTCGAGTTCGGCGTTCACCGCGATGCGCAGTGCTTGAAAGGTCCGCTTGGCCGGATGGCCACCACGACGACGGGCGGGGGCGGGAATGGCCGCGGCCACGATGTCAGCCAGACGAACGGTGTCCTCGACAGGTCGGGCGGCGATGATGGCGCGAGCGATCCGAACGGCGAAACGCTCGTCGGCGTACTCGCGCAGGATGCGCACCAACTCGGTCTCATCGGACTCATTGACCAGATCGCGGGCCGAAACGGGGTCGCGGGCGTCCATGCGCATGTCGAGCGGTGCCGATGCCCGATACGAAAATCCCCGCTCGACCGCATCGAACTGATGGGACGACACACCCAGGTCGAACAGGGCGCCCGACAGTTCGGTCACCCCCGCATCAGCCATGGCGCCGTCGACATCGTCGAAGCGACGGTGTGACGCACGAAAGCGCCCGGAGAAACGCGCCAGGCGCTGGCTCGCGGAGGCCAACGCGGCGGCGTCACGGTCCACACCGAGAATGGAGATGCGCTCATCGGCATCGAGAAGAGCCTCCGAATGCCCCCCACCGCCGAGGGTTCCATCCATGATCACGCCGGCGGGGATTCCGACGAAGGCGGCCACGATCTCGTCGACCATCACCGGAACGTGCGCGAACTCGATGCCATTGCTCATGACTCGCCCCCGGCAACGGCTTCGGTGCCGGCCGACAACATTCGCTCGAACCGGCCCGGCTCCCAGATTTCCACGCTGTCGAAGGCGCCCGACACCACGACCTTGGCTCCCGGCAAAAGGCCGGCATAGTTACGCAGATTGTCGTCGATCGTGATGCGTCCCTGACCGTCGACGGCCACTTCGGTCATGCTCACGGCCAGAGCACGCAATTCACTCATCGTCTTCTCGCCCCGCTTGACCGCCTGCAGGGTCTCGTCGCCGCGAGCCGCGGCCACGCTGGCCGTCACCACCACCACGCACTTGTCCTGTCCGATGACGAGGAAGCAACGAGGTTCCAGGCGGTTGCGGAAGGTCGGCGGCAACGCAACTCGACCCTTGGGGTCGAGCTGGCGCTCGTAACGACCGACAAAACCTTCCACTGACCTGCCCCTCACTGTGCTTGTGACCGGTGTGGGACGTGGCGTCTGCCTCCACTTCTCCCCACCGCCCTCCATCTTGGACCCCAAAGGGCCCCAACGTCAAC
>SYCH01000259.1 GCA_005787025.1 Actinomycetota bacterium
GGCCGCGACGGTGTACATCATCGCGGCCTCCATCTCGACGCCGAGGTGGCCGAGTTTGCGCCAGGTTCCGAAGGTGTCCGGGTCCGGGTCGTAGAAGAGTCCGCTGGTGACGATGGAGCCGACGAACACCCGGTCACTCACGGCCTTGCTCATGGTGGCCGCCAATTCCACCAGCGAATACGTGGCCGACGGAGCGAAGCCTTCCATACCGGCGTAACGCGTGGGCGTGCGATCGTCGGGTGACGCCGCCACCGCGATCACCGTGTCGGCCATGCGCAGATGTGGTTGCAGACCGCCACACGTGCCGACGCGGATCAGACGCTCGGCTCCGAGCATCGCCAGTTCCTCGAACACGATGCCGGCGCTGGGAGCACCCATGCCGGTGGTCTGCACACTGATCGGGCGACCGTTGTGCGTGCCGGTGTAGCCCAGCATCCCGCGCTCCTCGTTCACCATGCGGAATCCCGGATCGAAGAACGTGTTGGCGATGTAGGTGGCTCGGCGAGGGTCACCGGGACACAGAACGGCGGGGGCGTAATCACCGGGTTCGGCGCGCAGATGGATGGGCATGAAACGAGCGTAGGCGAGACCGTTACGCTGGGAGCGTGCTCGTGGACAGCCTCATCGACTCGGGTCGCTACGACCTGTTCGACGACGCCTCGACATCGGAATATCACGAACGGTTCCGTCGTGACGGCGTGTGCGTGCTTCCGGGGTTCCTCGGAGACGACGCCGTCGAGGTTTTGCGGCGTGAATGCGACCGGTTGGCGCCGAAGGCCCACCGATCGTCGACCACCGCCTCGCCGTATCTCGCCCCGATCGACGAGTCATTTCCCGAGGGTCATCCCCGACGAACGGTGTCGGCCAGTTCGGTGGAGGTGGTGGCTTACGACTTGTTCCCGGCCGACAGCTCGTTGCGTCGCTTGTACGAGTCCGACTCTCTTCTCGATTTCGTGCGCCGCTGTCTGGGGCTCGACGTCCTGCACCGCTACGCCGATCCGTTCGGTGCCTTGAACCTGGCGATCATGCGTGACGGTGATCGTCTGGGTTGGCACTTCGACATGACCGACTTCGTGGTGTCGATCGCCATCCAATCCTCGGAAAGTGGCGGAGATTTCGAGAACGCCAAGCAGATCCGGTCGGCGCAGGACGAGTGCTATTCCGAAGTCGCCGGCGTGCTGAATGGCGCACGCCCGGATCTGGTGCGCACCGAGCCGATGACCCCGGGCACGTTGATGCTGTTCGACGGTCGTTGGAGCATGCACCGGGTCTCGGGGATTCACGGACCGCGTCCGCGTTACGTGGCGTTGCTCGCGTACGACACCGAGCCGGGTACGGACTCGTCAGAGACATTGAAGCTTTCGCGTTACGGACGACTGCCCTCCGGGACATCGACGAGAGGCATCGATTCATGAACACCTCGAGCGATGCGGTGTACGAGGTTGGTGAATCGTTCGTGGGTGATGGGGTCAACTGCGCACACATCAACACCGTTTTCGGCCATCGACTCGGTCCGGTGGGGACCGCTTTCGCAACCGCGTTGGCCACGCCGTCGGCCGGGCACGTGCCGTTCCTGGTGGTCTGGAAGCCCGATGTACCCGTCGCCCCGGCGACCCTGTTTATCAACAAGGCCGCCATCGTGAACGACCGCCATGGTGAACTCACCTGGGGTGCGGCCCAAGCGGGGGTGGCGCTCGGGATCACCGAATACATGACTCGGCGCTTTCCATCCGAGGACGACACGGTCCCATTTGTCCTGCTCACAGCGGTATGGGTGGACCCGGCGGCCGATTCGGACCGGGCGGTGTACGACAACAATCGGGCTGCGATCTTTCGGGCGTTGGAGCGGGGAGAGGCGGGCATCCGGCCCGGCGACGGACGCCTCGACGTACGCCGCGGCTCGACACCGTGGAACCCGTACTTGCGTCTCGATTGACCGCTCACGGGCTCGCGTCTCACGTCGACCCGGACCGTGACACGCCCACTGGCTGGGCTTTTGCGAAATACCGTCTTGCGCTCGGGGGGTTCATGAGGGAGAATGACAGCCATGTAGTTACACGGGTGTCTCGGGCCCTGCACGGTTGCGGACCCGGACATCCCAGACGGCCCCCGGGCCGGGACGGCGAGGCAGCCCCATGGACGAGATGACGAACGACGCGAACTGGCAGGACCAGGCCAACTGTTTGGGGGTCGACCCCGATTTGTTCTTCCCCGAGCGCGGCGCCTCCACCCGTGAGGCCAAGGAAGTGTGCCGCGGCTGTGTCGTGCGCATGGATTGCTTGGAATACGCCCTCGTCAATGGCGAGAAATTCGGTATCTGGGGCGGACTCTCCGAGCGCGAGCGCCGTCGCCTGCGCCGTCAGCGTGCGCAAGCCACGCGACGCACCGTCACCGCCTGATCACCCGCGTCTTACCAGTCGGTGCTCGATCGTCCGTTCTTCGGACACGTCGAGCCACCGCCACTTGCTCCGTGGAATCTCTCGAAGCACGCGTTCACTCAGTAGTCCGACCAACTCGTTGTGTTCGATGACGCCGCCCACTTCGCGACACACGTCGTCGACGGCGCGAACCGCGTCGGCCGGACCGATGACGAACGGTGAGATCAGGTTCATACTCACCTGCACGCGATCACCCACGGCCAAACCGAGCGTGCGTATGCCCGGTTGTCGTACACGGCGTGCGATCTCGCGGGCGCTGTCGAGCGACGTCCCTGTTTCCAGCCAACAGTTGTAGGCCACCAGCTGGTCGCGCACGCCGACGGACACCGCACCCGCCGTCGGATGCGGATCGTGGGGCCCGGTGTCGGGGAAC
>SYCH01000056.1 GCA_005787025.1 Actinomycetota bacterium
ATCCGTCGTCGAGTCCCGGTGGTTCGACCGGCGTGGGCGGGGAGACCATCGAGCCGTAACTCCAGCCGGCGTCCATGCGCGGCGCGAAGCCCGAACAGTTCTCGGGACAACGCCACGGTGCGTCGGGCGCCAGGTCGAGGTTGCACTTGCGCACCGTGTCCCCGTTGGCATAGGTGCGACTCTCGAAATTGCGGCATTCCTGTCGCATGGGCATGACGGAACACTAAGTGGTCACGACCCCGCAGAAGAGGTCAGCCGACGGAGCCTTCCATCTGCAGTTCGATGAGGCGGCTCCACTCGACGGCGTACTCCATGGGCAGGGTTCGGGTGACGGGCTCGATGAAACCGTTCACGATCATGCCCATGGCCTGCTCCTGGGACAGACCGCGACTCTGCAGGTAGAACAACTGCTCGTCGGCGATCTTGGACACGGTGGCCTCGTGACCGATCTGAGCGTCCTTCTCCCCCACTTCCATGTAGGGAAGCGTGCGGCTCTCGCTGTTCTCGTCGAGGATGAGCGCGTCGCACTGCACGTGGCTCTTGCAGCCGTAGGCGCCCTCGTCGACGCGCACCAGTCCGCGATAGGTGGTGATGCCACCGTCCTTGCTGATGGACTTGGACACGATCTTCGACGTGGTCTCGGGCGCCGCGTGCACCATCTTGGCGCCAGCATCCTGATGCTGGCCCGCACCGGCGTACGCCACGCTCAACACCTCACCGGTGGCCTTCGGCCCCACGAGGTAGACGCTCGGATACTTCATGGTGAGCTTGGAGCCGATGTTGCCGTCGATCCATTCCATGTGTCCCTCGGCCTCCACCCGCGCGCGCTTGGTGACGAGGTTATACACGTTGGGCGACCAGTTCTGGATGGTGGTGTAGGTGACGCGGGCGCTGGGCTTCACGACGATCTCGACCACTGCGCTGTGAAGCGAGTCGTTGGTGTACACCGGCGCCGAGCAACCCTCGATGTAGTGAACCTTCGAGCCCTCGTCGGCGATGATGAGCGGGCGCTCGAACTGTCCGGCATTCTCGCTGTTGATGCGGAAGTAGGCCTGCAACGGCATCTCGCACTCCACGCCGGGCGGCACGTAGATGAACGACCCACCCGACCACACCGCGCTGTTGAGCGCCGAGAACTTGTTGTCTCCGGGCGGGATGACGGTGCCGAAGTACTTCTTCACCAACTCGGGGTACTCGCGCAACGCGGTGTCCATGTCGCAGAACAGGATTCCCTGCGCTTCGAGATCCTCGCGGTTGCGGTGGAAAACGACTTCCGAATTGTGGACGATGAACCCCTCCGCGACGAAGTTGTGGTGTCCCTCCACCTCGATGTCGTAGGTCGTCTCGATTCCGACGCTGTCGATCGACTCGATCCTGACGAATCCCAACATGTCCGAGGTGTGGCTTCGGAACGTGGTGCCCTTGGCCGAAGTGTTCGAGTGGGCGTAACGACGTCGACCCAAGCGCGCCTTCTTCTCGGTGCAACGCAACGGGAGCACGTCGAAGTCGCCGGAAAGGTGCAGACGGTAACCGGTGGTGGTTCGGGTCGTATCGGTGGGGTGCACGGAAGCAAACTCCCGGATCGCACTGACTCCGATGCCACACAACGTCGCCAGATCGCGGATGTCCGCCAAGAGCAATTCGTTCGCCGAGGTGATGACCGGATTCTTCGCCGAGCGATGAGCCCTGACCGTGCCGTCGGCGTCGATGAACCCCGCCAGGAAGTTCAGCCGTTGACGGGCGGGCATCGCGTACACCCAATCGGGCACCCGCTTGGTGAGCGACCTTCCTCCCAGACCGTTTGCGTCGAGGAACCGCGCCAACGGGGCCGTTCCCAGCGCCGTCAACCGATAGCGATCGGCCGACAATCTGAAGTCGAGGTCGAACTGCTCCCGGCCCACCCGGATGATCTCGTCGAGCAACGCCTCATCGCGGGCATCCACGGCGATCTGAGCCGTCGTGTAGCCGTCGGAGTTCTTGAAGTAGCCGTCGCCCAACCACAGTCCGCAGAACCACGCGAGGTCGTCGTTGGTGAAACCCAAACCGGTGTGCGCACTTCGATGCACCAGAGGAACCGCGTAGCCGAAATCCGGAAGTCGACCGGGAACCGCCACCAGATCTCCAACACGCAGATTCTCGACGGGAGTCCACTCGGGAACGTATCGCGCCTTCGACGAACCGGCACGACGACGATCTTGCAACACGAGGAACGGGTGATTCGCCGAGGCTCCAATGCAGCGACTGCCCGCGCGAATCTCGAACACTTCCTTGTCACCGGACTCGCCGCCTCCCACCACACGGGCGACCTCCAGTTCCTTGGAGGCTTCGTTCAAGGCGAACACTTCGTCGCCGTCTTGAAGTTCCTTGATGGTGCGCATGCCTTTGGTGGTCCACACTTTGGTGGAACCCCGCAGACATTCATACTGGGCGGTCACGCCGGCGAGGTACTTGCGCTCGGCTTCGGGAATGCCCAGCTTCTCGTAGGTGATCCTCATCTGCTCGGGAAGGTCGTCCCAGTCATCGACTTGAGCATTGGCCGGACGCAGGTAGTAGAAGATGTCTTGGAAGTCGATGTCGGGCATGTTCTGTGCGAACCACGGCGCCATGGGCTTCTTCTCGAACAGGCGCAGGCTGCGCTCGCGGAACTGCGTCATCCACTTGGGCTCGCCCTTCCACCACGAGATCTGGTCGACGACGGGCTTGCTCAACCCCTTCTCGGGCTTGAAGGCGTATTCGACGTCGTCGCTCCAACCGAGCGAGTACTTGCTGAGGTCGAGATCGAAAGAGGTCACCGTGGCTCCCAAGTGTCAGAACGCCGTCCCCGGGGGTGGGGCGGAATTTCCACTACCGCCATAGTAACAATTGCCCGACGGGTTCCGGCTGGTCGGGCCGGATATTCGGTCACGCGCTGGCGCGCAGTTCACCGGCGGCCACCGCGGGCATCTCGATGAAAATGCATTCGCCGGGGCAGGCCTCGGCGGCGTCGACCACGGCTTGGTAGTTCTTCACCGGCACCCACGCCAGGCTGCCGGAACCACCGGGATCGTTCAGCGCCTGACCGGCCTCGGCCACGTAGGCGATGCCGTCCTCCAGCTGCACGAAGACGTCGGGACAATGGTCGAGACACAGGCCGTCGCCGGTACACAAGTCCTGATCGATCCACACCCGCACCGGCAAGACGCTAACGCCCTCCCCCACCCGGATGCCGAGGCGGACCCATGTTCAGATGGCACATCGAGGAGGGCATGACGCACCGGACACGACGCACCGAAGACCCCTGTAACGGTCGTACCCTCGAGATGATGTCCACACCTTCGGCCAAACGCGTCGCTCACGTGCACCACCGCCCCACCGGCGACACGGCCGACGTCTTCCATTGGCTGGCCAACCGCGACGACCCCGACACCATCGCGTACCTGAACGCCGAGAACGCCCACACGGACCAATGGTTCGCGCCCCACACCGATCTCGTGGACACTCTGTTCGCCGAGATCAAGTCGCGCATCCAGGAGACCGACCAGTCGGTTCCCACGTTCAAGGACGGCTGGTGGTACGTCACGCGCACCGAGGAGGGTCGCGAGTACCCCATCCACTGTCGCGGACGCGAACGCGGCGCCGATGGCCGTCTCACCGACGAGACGCTTCTTCTCGACGAGAACACCGAAGCCACCGGATACGAGTACTTCTCGCTCGGCGCGTTCGACATCAGCTCGGACTCGCGTCTGTTGGCGTGGAGCCTCGACACCGACGGCAGCGAACACTTCTCGATGCGTATTCGCGATCTGGACACCGGCCACGATCTCGCCGACCGCCTCGGGGACACCTCGTGGGCCGGCACCGCCTGGAGCACGGACTCGTCGCATCTCTTCTACGTCACCTACGACGAGCAGGAACGCCCGTGCACCGTCTGGCGTCACCGAATCGGCGATCCGCAGTCGGCCGACGTTCGGATTTTCCACGAACCCGACGAACGCTTCTACGTGGGCATCGACCTCTGCCGCAGTGGCAAGTGGATCATCATCGACTCCGACTCCAAGACGTCGAGCGAATCGTGGTTGATCCCCGCCGACGATCCGACCGCCTCGCCGGTGTGCGTGGTGCCCCGTCGCGACGATCTCGAGTACCACGTCGATCATTGGGGCGACCGCTTCGTCGTGCTCACCAACCTCGATGCCGTCGACTTCCGCGTGATGACCGCGCCCGAATCCGAGCCCGCGCGATGGGAACCACTGGTCGACCACGAACCCGGTCGACGCATCACCCGTGTCGACTGCTTCGCGTCGCACCTGGTGATCCACGAATGGCACCGGGCCCAACCGCGCCTGCGCGTGATGCACCGCGACGGTTCGTTCACTCCCATCATCATCGGCGACGCCCCGCACGATTGCGATCTCGACAGCAACCCCGAATGGAACACCACCTCGTTGCGATTTTCCACCGAGAGCATGGTCACGCCGGCGACCCTTTTGGAACAGGACCTGACCACGGGCATGCGCGCGGTTCTCAAGACCGCGCCCACCCCGAACGTGGACCTCGCGCGCTACGAGACCGTGCGGGCCTGGGCCACCTCCGCGGACGGCACCGCGGTCCCCTACGACGTGGTGCGCCTGAAGGGTGCCCCGAACGACGCGTCCGCGCCATGTCTGGTGTACGCCTACGGCAGTTACGAGGCGTCCATGCCCCCGTGGTTCAGCGTGGCCCGACTCGGCTTGGTCGATCGTGGCTTCACCTGGGTATTGGCTCATCCCCGCGGAGGCGGCGAGATGGGTCGACAGTGGTATCTCGACGGCAAGTTGCTGAACAAGGCCAACACCTTCGCCGACGTCAACGCCGTGGCCCGCGACGTGGTGGCCAAGGG
>SYCH01000260.1 GCA_005787025.1 Actinomycetota bacterium
ACCGATCATGATCTCGTCGCCCACCAACCTGCCGGCCTGAATGACCTGCTCGGCCAATCGGCCGAGTTCGGTTCCCTCGCGAACAGCGGCCCGCAACATGTCGCCGGTGGAGATGTGGGGCACCACGAAGTGGCGGGACATACGCAGACATTGCGTTCCCTTGCCGGCTCCCTGACGGCCGATGATGATCAGGCGGACACCCGTGATCATCGGATTACTTCAAGAATCCCTCGTAATTACGCAGCATCAACTGACTGTCGACCTGGCGCATCAACTCGAGCGCGACACCAACGGCGATCAGCACGGTGGTGCCGGCGAAGGGGAACGACTGCACGTCGCCCACCCACAACACGATGTACGGAAGAATCGCGATGAACGCCACGAACAACGCACCGGGAAGCGTGATGCGGTTCACCGTCTTGGCCAGATAGCGCTCGGTCTGCGGCCCGGGACGGATACCCGGGATGAAACCACCCTGACGACGGATCTGATCGGCTTGACGGATCGGATCGAACGCGATCGAGTTGTAGAAGTACGCAAAGGCGATGATCAAGAGGGCGAACGAGACGATGTACAGCAACCCTTGAGACGAGACCAGGTTGCGGTCGACCCATTCGGTGACCGTGCGTCGCCATCCGCTGTCGCTACCGATCACGTTGGTGACGAGCACCGGAAGCAACATCACCGAGCTGGCGAAGATGATGGGGACCACGCCAGCCTGGTTGACCTTCAACGGGATGTACGTGCTCTGACCGCCGTACATGCGACGACCGACCACCCGCTTGGCGAACTGCACCGGGATGCGGCGTTGACCCAATTCCACGCGAACAACCGCTATGAGGATTCCGATGGAGACGGACACCAGGATTCCGAAGATGACCCACTTTTTGCTCTGCAGGATGGAGTAGTAGCTGAACGGAAGAGAACTGACCACCGAGGCGAATATCAGGATGCTCATGCCGTTGCCGATGCCGCGCTGGCTGATGAGCTCGCCCATCCACATCAAGAGGGCCGTGCCGGCCACCAAGCTGATGATCACCAACAAGCCCCGGGGCCACATGCCATCGGGCAACAGCACGATGTCGGGAGCGTTCGCCGAGGCCGTGAAGAAGGCCGAGCCACGACCTTGTCCGAAGATGAAGGTGAGTCCGGCGGCCTGCAGCAAAGCGATGGCGATGGCCACGTAACGCGTCCACTGAGTGATCTTGCGCTGCCCGACCGCACCCTCTTGCTGCCACTGCTCCAACTTCGGAATGACCACCGTGAGCACCTGCATGATGATGCTGGAGGTGATGTAGGGCATGATGCCCAGCGCGAAGATGGCGAACGACGAGAACGCTCCACCCGAGAACAGGTTGAGGAAGCCGAGCGCGCCCTGCTGGCGAGCCGACTCGCGCAACTGACGAACCGCCTGATCATCGATACCCGGGACGCGAACGTGCGCGCCGACGCGATACAACACGACCATCATGACCGTGAACAAGATCTTGTTCCGCAGGTCCGGCACCTTGAAGATGTTCTTCAGGTTCGACAGCACGTGTACTCCTCGGGTCTAGCGATGGTCGGCGATCGGGGACCGACCGGATCAGCGGTTGGTGAACTGGTTGCCGTTGGCAGCCGGGCGCACCTTGTACGGGAGCGGAATGATCGTGACCGAACCACCGGCCGCTTCGATGGCGGCCTGGGCCGTCTTCGACACGGCGTGCGCCGACACGTCGACCTTGCGCGTGACCTGTCCGCGAGCGAGCACCTTCACGAACACGTCCTTGTGCAGGACGCCTCGGGCCGACAACACCTCGGGGGTGACGACGGCTTCGTCGAGTTCGTTGATGGTGTCGAGATTGACGGCCTGATACTCGATGCGGAACGGGTTGTTGAAGCCCTTCAACTTCGGCACGCGCTGCTTCAGCGGCATCTGACCACCTTCGAAGCCGCGAGCGACCTTGCCGCGACCGCGCGAATGCTGGCCCTTGGTTCCACGGCCGGCGGTCTTGCCACCCTTGCCGCCGATACCGCGGGCGAGCCGCTTCTTGCGATGGGTCGAGCCCGGTGCCGGTGCTAGTTCGTCGACGCGCATGGGTCAGCTCTCCTTGGACGTGGCCGGGGATACCTCGACCAGATGGGGGACGCGGGCGATCATGCCGCGGATCTCGGGGCGATCGGGAAGCACGTTGGACTTTCCGATGCGACCCAGTCCGAGCGCACGAAGGGTGCCACGACTCTTGGGCTTGGCGTGAGTGGACGACTTCACCTGGGTGACGGTGATCATCGGTCCGGTGTGCACGACGGTCTTGTAGGTAGCCATGATCAGTGAGCCTCTCCGGCCGCGATCGACTTCTTGGTGTCGTTGTAGGCCTTCAACAGTCCCTTGGGGACGAACGAATCGGCGGGGATCCCGCGACGCGCGGCCACTTCGTCGGGACGCTGCAGACTCTGCAATCCGTTGATGGTGGCGCGAGCGACGTTGATCGCGTTCGACGAGCCGAGCGACTTGGCGAGCACGTCGTGGATGCCGGCTTCCTCGAGGATGATGCGAGCGGCACCACCGGCGATGACGCCGGTACCGGGCGCGGCCGGCTTCAACATGACGCGGCCGGCTCCGAGGATGCCGATGATCGGGTGGGTGATGGTCGCTCCGGCCATCGGGACCGAGAACATGTTGCGCTTGGCGTCCTCGGTGCCTTTCTGAATGGCCAAGGGAACTTCCTTGGCCTTGCCGTAACCAAGACCGACGCGACCGTTGCCATCGCCGACCACGACGAGCGCGGTGAACGAGAAGCGACGACCGCCCTTGACCACCTTGGCCACGCGGTTGATGTGGATGACGCGCGACTCGCGTCCGCCGTCGGGCGTGTTGCCCTGGCCGGGGCCGGGACGATCGCCTTGACGCGGGTTGCCCGGGCCACGATCACCCTGACGCGGGTTCGGATTGTTCGGGTTGTTGGTCATCAGAACTCCAGTCCGGCTTCACGAGCGGCTTCGGCGACCGCGGCAACGCGACCGTGATAGAGGTAACCACCGCGGTCGAACACGACTTTGCTGACACCGGCGGCCTTGGCCCGCTCAGCCACGGTCTTGCCTAGCGCCTTGGCGGCGTCGACGGTGCTGCCACCGGCGGGGCGCAAGGTCGGCTCGTTCGACGAGGCCGACGCGATGGTGACGCCGAGGTCGTCGTCGATCACCTGCAACATGATGTGCTTGTTCGAGCGATACAGCGACAAGCGCGGACGCTCGGCGGTGCCGTGGATCTTCTTGCGCACGCGGTTGTGCCGGATGAGCCGGCTCTCGCGACGTTCTTTGCTGATCTTGGTCATTTCGTGTTCCTGTTGATCTTTCGGACGTCGTTCACTTCTTGCCGGCCTTACCGGCCTTGCGGAGGATGCGCTCGTTGAGGTAGCGGACTCCCTTGCCCTGGTAGGGCTCGGGCTTGCGGATCGAACGGATGTTGGCGGCCACCTGACCCACCGCTTCCTTGTCGATGCCCTTGATGATGATGCGGGTCTGGACCGGAACCTCGAAGGTGACGCCCTCGGGGGCGGCCACGTCGACCGGGTGCGAGAAACCGAGGTTGAGGCGGATCGCCGACGGTCCCTTCAACTCGGCGCGGTAACCGACGCCGACGATCTCGAGTTCCTTGGCGAAGCCGTCGGTGACACCGACGACCATGTTGTTCACCAATGCTCGTGACAGACCGTGCAAGCTGCGCGACTGACGCTCGTCATTGGGGCGCTCGACCAGGAGGGTGTTCTCCTCTTGGCGAACCGAGATGCCGCCGACCAACTCGCGGGTGAGGGTGCCCTTGGGGCCCTTCACCGTGATCGAGTTGCCCGACGCCTTGATCTCGACCCCCGCGGGAACCGTGATGGGTGCTTTACCGATACGTGACATGTTGGCCTCCTCGACTCACCACACGTAGCACAGGACTTCGCCGCCCACTTTGCGCTTGCGCGCTTCGCGGTCGGTCATGAGTCCCTGACTGGTGGACAGGACGGCGACTCCGAGGCCACCGAGCACGCGGGGCACGGTGTCGGACTTGCGGTACACACGAAGTCCGGGAGTCGAGATGCGCTTGATACCGGCGATGGTGCGACGGCGCTCAGCGGAATATTTCATGGAGATGGCCAGCACCTCGCCGGGACCCTTGGTGTTGGGGGCCACCGCGAAACCCGCGATGTAACCCTCCTGTTCCAGGATCTTGGCCAGGGCGACCTTCTGCTTGGACGATGGCATCTTCACCTCGTCGTGCATCGCCGTGTTGGCGTTGCGGATGCGGGTGAGCATGTCGGCAATGGGATCAGTCAGCATTGGTACCTCACCAGCTCGACTTCGTCAGACCGGGGATTTCGCCGGCGTGGGCCATATCACGAAGGCACACGCGGCACAGTCCGAACTTGCGGTATACGGAACGGGCGCGACCGCACTTGCGGCAGCGCGTGTAGCCACGCACCTTGAACTTGGGCTTGGCTGCAGCCTTGTTGATCAGAGATTTCTTCGCCATGAGTCAGTACCTCTCGCTCACTTCTTCTTCTTGGCTGCGAACTGCGGGCCGCGACGGGTGGACTTCTTCTTCGTAGCGGCGGCGGCATCGGCGCCTCGCTTGAACGGGAAACCGAACGCGTCGAGCAGGGCCCGACCGGCGGCATCGGTGGTCGCGGTGGTGACGATGGTGATGTCCATGCCACGCGGTGCGTCGATCTTGTCGTAATCGATCTCCGGGAACACGGTCTGGTCGGCGAGACCGAACGTGTAGTTGCCGCGACCGTCCCACGAGTGGACCGGCAGACCACGGAAGTCGCGGATACGCGGGATCGCCACGGCGATCAGACGGTCGAGGAACTCCCACATGCGATCGCCACGCAGGGTGACCTTGCAGCCGATGGCCTGGTTCTCACGCAACTTGAAGTTGGCGATGGAGTCACGGGACTTGGTGACCTTGGGCTTCTGGCCCGCGATGCGGGTCATGTCGGCGACCGCACCCTCGAGCAGCGAGGGCTGTTGCGTGGCGCGACCGACACCCATGTTGATGACGATCTTCTCGACGCGGGGCACCTGCATGACGTTGGAGAGGCCGAGGGTGGCCTTGAGCGCATCGCGAATCTCGGCCTCGTACTTGGTCTTCAGACGCGGTGATGTTGCGGTGGCCATCAGACTTCCTCTCCCGTGGTCCGGGCGACGCGCACCTTCGTGCCGTCACTGTTCGTCTTGAACCCGACGCGCGTGGGCTTGCCCTTGTGGACGAGCATCACGTTCGAGGCGTCAAGCGGCATGTCGCGGTCGATGATGCCGCCCTGCTGGTTCGCGCCCTTGGGCTTCTGGTGCTTCTTGGCGACGTTGATACCGTCGACGATCACCTGGTTGGTGCGGGGCATGACACGCGAGACGGTGCCTTCCTTGCCCTTGTCCTTACCCGAGATCACCACGATGGTGTCACCCTTCTTGATCTTCATCTCAGAGCACCTCCGGGGCCAGCGAGACGATTCGCATGAATTTCTTGTCACGCAGTTCGCGACCGACCGGTCCGAAGATGCGCGTTCCACGGGGAGTGAGGTCGTCCTTGATGATGACGGCGGCGTTCTCGTCGAAACGGATGTAGCTGCCATCGGGACGGCGCTTCTCCTTCTTGACGCGAACGACGACGCACTTCACGACGTCACCCTTCTTGACTCCGGCGCCGGGGATGGCGTCCTTCACGGTGGCCACGAAGATGTCTCCGATCGAGGCGTAACGGCGACGGGTGCCACCGAGAACCTTGATGCAGAGCACTTCCTTGGCGCCGCTGTTGTCCGCCACGCGAAGGCGGCTTTCCTGCTGGATCATTGTGATTCCTCCGTCGTTCCCTGGCCGCTCACTTGGCCCGCTCGAGGATCTCGACGACGCGCCAACGCTTGGTCTTGGACAACGGACGCGTCTCCATGACGCGCACCTTGTCGCCGATGTTGGCGTCATTGGCCTCGTCATGGGCGTACAGCTTCTTGGTGCGCACGACGAACTTGTTGTACTTGGGGTGGCGCACGCGCTCGACGACCTCGACGACGATCGTGCGATCCATCTTGTTGGACGACACGATGCCCTCGCGGACCTTACGGTTCGGGCGCTCGGCTGTTTCGGTGTTCTCGGACATCTGGTTCACTCTCCGGCCTCGGCCGCCGCGATCTCGCGCTGACGGATGAGGGTGTTGATACGGGCGATACGGCGACGCACGCGACGCAGTTCGCTGTGGTTGTCGAGCTGACCGGTCGCGCTGCGGAAACGCAGGTTCAGCGCCTCCTGCTTGGCGGCACGCAAACGGTCGACCAACGACGCGAGGTCGAGTTCGCTCAGTTCCGTGCGGTCCTTGCTGGCCTTGGTCGCCATGATCAGATCGCCTCCTCGCGGGTGATGATGCGCGCCTTGATCGGAAGCTTCTGGATGGCCTTGTTCAAGGCCTCCAGCGCCTGATCGCGCACGGGGAAGGACAGTTCGAACAGAACGCGACCCGGCTTGACGACGGCCACCCAGAACTCCGGGTTGCCCTTGCCCGATCCCATGCGGGTCTCGGCCGGCTTCTTCGTGACCGGCTTGTCGGGGAACACGTTGATCCAGACCGTGCCACCACGCTTGATGTGACGGGTCATGGCGATCCGGGCCGCTTCGATCTGACGTGCGGTCAACCAGCACGGCTCGAGGGCTTGGATTCCGTACTGACCGAAGGCCAGTTCGCTTCCACCCTTGGCCATACCGCCGGTGCGGCCACGGTGGTGCTTACGGTGTGCGACTTTGCGAGGCATCAACATGGTGATCAGTCCTGTCCGCGGAAGTGCGGGGTCTCGTGGCCCTCGTGGGTACGACGGGCGATCTCTTCTTCCTCATCGAGCAACTTCTCGAGTTCGGGATCGGCTTCCTTCACGAGCGGGCTGGCGGCCGCCTCGGCGGCCTCCTCGGCCTTGCGACGGCCACTCGACGACACGACCTTGCGGGCACCGGGGGCACCCGAGGTCTCGCCGACGGCCATGGCCGCCTCGCGAACGATCTTGTCCTCGCTCTGGGGCTTGTACGGCAGGATGTCGCCGCGGTAGATCCAGACCTTCACACCGACGCGACCGCTCGAGGTGCGCGCCTCGCGGAAGCCGTAGTCGATGTCGGCGCGCAACGTGTGCAAAGGCACGCGACCCTCGCGGTACCACTCGGTACGACTCATTTCGGCGCCACCGAGACGACCCGAGCACTGCACGCGGATGCCGAGAGCACCGGCCTTCTGGGCGTTCTGCACCGCGCGCTTCATGG
>SYCH01000261.1 GCA_005787025.1 Actinomycetota bacterium
CCCGGGGATGCTGGTCGTTCCGGGGAAACCGGGCACGGTGGTGCCGTCGCTCGGCTCGGTGATGACGGTGACCACGACTCCGTCGGGTGTGGTGACCGCGGAACCATCAGGGGTGGTCAGGACCGCGGCACCGGGTTCGAGAGCGATGCGATCCGACCGACGTGACGAACTCTGTATCACCGTCGTGCCGACGGCGACGATCATGACTGCAGCGCCGACGGTGGTCACGATGGCGCGACGTCGTCGCACGTGTCGCACCCTTCCCAGTACCTCTCGATAGGCGGCGTTCGTGGCGGGGGCATCACCACCGACTCGTCCGAGCAATGACGAGATCTCCGAGTCGCGGAAGTCGTCGTCCATGGGATCCATCGGGCTCATCGGTCGGACTCCTCGTTCGCGCGCGCGGCCTCGATGTGCGCGCGCAGTTTCTCGCGGGCTTGGTGCAGATGGAACTTCACGGCGCCATCGGAAATCTCCAGCGCCGCGGCGATTTCGAGGACTGACATCTGCTCGACGTAGAACATCGCGGCCACGGCCCGCTGTTGTTTGGGAAGAGTGGCCAGAAGATCGGCCACCTCGTCGATCTCGGGAATCTCCGAGGTCACGTTGGGCAGGGTGGACAGACGGTCGACGATACGTTCGCGGCGAACCCGCGAGCGGTGTCCGTCGCGCACCTTGTTGATGGCTACCCGTCGGATCCAGCCCACCGGATCGTCGTAGGTGCTGATCTTGCGCCATTTGAGGTGGGCCTTCACGAAGGCCTCCTGCACGGCATCGGCGGCTTCTTCGGAGTTTCCGCAGATGACGGTGAGAGAGCGCACCAATCGGGCGTAGTGCAGGTTGAACAGGGTCGACACATCAGCCGAGTCGGAGGGGATGGTGACGGGTTCGAAGTTGTCCACGGTGGTTCCCGCCCAGGGGCTGATACCCGATTCCCACGATAGGGCGAGCGCGGACAATGTTTTCACCGTGGAGTCACGCCCGACAGAGTCTTGAGGTTTGTCCCGAGGACATTTTGGGTCCGAACTGACTCGAGTTCCGACGCAATAGCCTGCGGTTATGGCGTCGATCGGGTGCGATGAGCGATTGGGCACGTGGAACGGGGTGCCGCGCGTTCGATTGGCGACCTTGCCGACCCCCCTCGAACCGGGTCCCGAGTTCGCCGGTGGTCCGCGCCTGTGGGTGAAGAGGGATGATCTGACCGGTCTGGGTATGGGCGGCAACAAGGCCCGCAAGCTCGAGTTCCTCTGTGGGCGGGCACTCGTGGACGGGGCGACGTGCCTGATCACGGTGGGTGCCGGGCAGTCGAATCACTGTCGAATGACGGCCGCGGCCGGCGCGGTGCTCGGCCTCGAGACCCATCTGGTGTTGGCCGGCGATCGCCCCGATGTGCTCGAGGGAAATCAACTGCTGTCCGATCGCTTCGGAGCCCATCTGCACTTCACCGGAGCGGGTCCGTCGGAGTGGGGCTCGCTGGAGATCACCCGCGAGGCTCTGACCGAGCATTTGGCGGCGCAGGGTCTCGTTCCCAGCTCCATTCCCATCGGTGGATCGACGGCCATCGGATCGGTGGGGTACGTCGTCGCGTTCGACGAGATCATGTCGCAGTGTCGTGATGCCGGTTTCGTGCCGCGCGCGATCGTCTTCACGTCCTCGAGTGGCGGGACCCACGCGGGTCTGGTGGCCGGTCGGGCCGCGTGGCGGGCCACACACCCCGGTGAGATGGTCCCCGACGTCGTCGCCATCGGCGTGGCCAAGGGCGTGGTGGCCGGATTCCCTTCGGTGGCCGAGCTGGCGCGGGACGCCTTGTCGGTGGTGGGGCTCGCCGGAATGATCGACGACTCCGATGCGGAGGTGGATGGTCGTTGGCTCGGACCGGACTACGCGATCGCCACCCCCGAATCGCGAGCGGCACGTGGTTGGGCCGCCCTCAACGGAGCGTGGGTCGTCGACGACGTCTACACGGCCAAGGGAATGGCCGGGTTGCTCGGCAACATCGAACAAGGTCGGTGGGGAGTGAACGACGATGTCGTTTTCATTCACACCGGTGGACAACCGGAGGTGTTCGTTCGTCATGAATCCTGAGAATCTCTCGCCCCGCACGATCGCGGTCAGCGCCGGACGTCCGACGGGTGACGGTGCTCCGATCAATCAACCCATCGTGCTGGCATCGAACTTCCGCAATGCTCCGGATTACGCGCGCACCGACGGCACCGAGTCGTGGCAGGCGCTGGAGGAGGCGGTGGGGGCTCTCGAGGGAGGTCGTTGCGTCTCGTTCTCGTCCGGCCAGGGTGTGGCCTCGGCGATCATCTTCGCTCTGCGCCCCCGCGTCGTGATCATGCCGACGGTCAGTTACCTCGGCGTGCGCAAACTCCTCGAGTTGATGGAGATGCGTGAGCAGTTGACGGTGGTGCAGGTGGAGATCACCGACACCGCGAACGTTCTGGCCGAGGTCGAGAGACAGACGGTCGTCCACGGGGCCGACAAAGTGCTGCTCTGGATCGAGTCACCCACCAATCCGACCTTGGATGAAGCCGATGTCACCGCGTTGTGTGTGGCGGCCGCGCGCGCCGGGGTGCGCACGGCGGTCGACTCCACGTTCGCCACGCCGATGGGTCAACGAGCGCTCCGTGACGGTGCGACGGTCGTGATGCACTCGGGCACGAAGTTCATCGGAGGTCACAGCGATCTCATGATCGGCTTGGCGTGCACGACCGACGACGCCGTGCACGACGCTCTCATCGAGGCTCGCACGTTCGTCGGGGCGACACCCGGGGCCCTCGAGGCCTTTTTGGCACTGCGTGGTTTGCGCACGTTGCCCATTCGTTACGAGGCGTCCGCGCGCAACGCCGCCGAATTGGCCACGCGATTGCGGATCCATCCGGCCGTCGCATGGGCCAAGAACGTCGGGCCGATGTTGAGTTTCATCCTGAAGGGTGGGGCGGTCGCGGCCGATCGCGCGTGCAACGCGGTTCGCGTCATCGTTCAGGCCACCAGCCTCGGGGGCGTCGAGTCCACCATGGAACGACGCCAGAAGTACGCCGGTGACGCGCACGTGAACCCCGGTCTCATCCGCATGAGCGTCGGCATCGAGGATGTGGAGGATCTGTGGAGTGATTTGGAGGCGGCACTAGCGTCATGACCATGTCGGATCAGATCCTCGACGTCGACCTGCTGGCCTTCGAGCAGGGTGACGAGGCGCGGCGTCGCGCCGTGGTCGACGGTGTGCGACGCAGTCTGGCCACCGGATTCGTCTACACCAGCAGCGACATCTCCGAGGATCTGTTGGACACCGCGTACGGGATGTTGCGCGAATTCTTCTCGATGGACCAGGAGACGAAGCAACGATTCGTCGCTCCCGGAGCACACGGTCAGACGGGATACACCGGCCTTCTCGTGGAGACCGCCGCCTCGAGTGACAAGCCGGACTGGAAGGAGATGCTCAATTGGGCGTCCCCGGTCGCCGCCGGTCATCCGCTGAAGCGCAAGTTCCCGGGTTCGTACCCCGAGCAACTTCTTCCCGATGCCGTGGTACCGGGTATGTCGAAGGTTCTGTATCAGTTCCATGATGCGATCGCCGACTTGCAACGTCGGTTCCTGCGCGTGATCGCGCTCGGCATCGGATGCGCCGAGACGTTCTTCGACGACATGGTGCGGGACGGTCCCACGCTCACCCGGGCCATTCGGTATCCCTCAATGAAGGATGCCCCCGGGGGAGGCCACGTGTGGGCCGGTGCGCACGGCGATATCAACCTCATCACGGCGTTGCCCCGCGCGACCGCTCCCGGACTCCAGGTGGAGGTGGGCGGTGAGTGGGTGGATGCGATTCCTCCTGACGGCCGGGTGATCATCAACACCGGCATCATGCTCGAGCGACTGACGAACGGTGTCATTCCCATCGGCTGGCATCGTGTCGTCGCGTCACCGGGTTTCGAGGACGAGCGTTACAGCGTGGTGCAGTTCTGCCACCCACGTCCGTGGACCATGCTCGAGCCTTTGCAATCGTGCTGCACCGCCGAGAACCCCCAGCGTTACTCCACCATCAGTGCGGCCGACGCGCTCGACGAGGTTCTGTATCAGATCAACCTCATCGAGGACGCTCGCCGTGTGGGCGACTGATGGCGGAGTCGGACCCGACAACTGAACTCGTACCCGAGGAAGCGTCCGAGAATTCCTCCGGTCGCGAACTCGCGTTGGCCGTCGACATCGGCGGCACCAAGATGGCGGCGGGCCTCGTCACCCGCAAAGGTGAGATGGTCGATCGTGACATCATCCGCACCGATCGCGACAAGAACGCCAACGACCTCTTCGACTCGCTGGCCGTCATCGTCAAACGTCAAATGGAACGAGCCGGTGAACGTCATGGTGGACGAGTGGTGGTGTGTGGCGTTGGATCGGCCGGCCCCATCGAACCCGATTGCGCCAGCGTGTCGCCATTGAACATTCCGGCGTGGCGACGGTTCCCGTTGCGCGAGGCCCTCGCCGGGGTTGTCGGTGTTCCGGTTCACGGGGATCTGGACGCCAAGGCCTTCGCCCTCGCCGAGGGCTGGTTGGGCGCAGCTCGGGGACACTCGAACTATCTCGGGATGGTGGTGAGCACCGGAGTGGGCGGTGGGGTGGTGGTCGACGGACGGTTGATCGACGGCGCGTCGGGCAACGCCGGACACATCGGTCACGTCATCGTGAATCCCGACGGACATCGATGCGGATGCGGAGCCCGTGGATGTCTGGAGGCCGAAGCATCCGGATCGGCGATCGAGGCGATCACGGGTCGTCCGGCCATCGAGCCGTCGTACGAGACGATGCAGCGAACCGGTCGCATGGTCGGGCGTGCCGTGGCCTCGATGTGCAATTTCTTCGACCTGCCGCTGGCGGTGGTGGGCGGATCCGTGGCGCTCGGCTTCGGCCCCACGTTCTTCAACGCGGCCCAGGAAGTCATCGACGAGCACTGCCAACTGGACTTCTCGCGCGGTGCACGAATC
>SYCH01000262.1 GCA_005787025.1 Actinomycetota bacterium
CGCACGTCGATGGAGGAGGGCTGGATCATCGCCTCGTCGAGCGGGTCGATGATGATGCGGCCGGCCGCGAGGGCCTCCCGCAGGCTGCGGTCGGACAGAATCACGACCCTCACCGTAGTGGGTTCGGTGCCCCAGCCAGCAGGTGACGGCTCGCCCGACCCCCGATAATCTCTCCCCTGTCTGCGGGTGTAGTTCAATGGCAGAACATCAGCTTCCCAAGCTGAGAACGCGGGTTCGATTCCCGTCACCAGCTCCACAACCGCAGTTCGGTTCTCGGGCAGAATGAACCGATGATCTCCCGCGCCGATGCCGAACGACTCGACCGCGCCGATCCGCTGGCCTCGTTCCGCGACGAATTCCTCATCCCCGACGACGAGGTCGTCTATCTGGACGGCAACTCGCTCGGTCGCACTCCGAAGGCCACGGTCGAGCGCTTGAAGAGAATGGTCGAGACCGAATGGGCGGCCGATCTCATCACCAGTTGGAGCCACTGGCTGGACATGCCGCGACGCGTGGGCGACCGCATGGGTGCCATCATCGGCAGTCGACCGGGCGAAGTGGCGGTGCACGACAACACCACGCTGAACATTTACCAAGCCGTGCACATGGCTCTGGGTCTGCGCCCCGATCGCAAGGTGCTGTCGGTGGCCGCCGACGACTTTCCGTCGGATCGCTACGTGGTGGGGGGCATCGCCGAGAACCTTGGCTTGCAGGTGCGACCGCTCGTGCCCGGTATGCCGTTGAACGACGTGGCCGTCGTCGTGCGAAGCGTGATCGACTATCGCACCGCCGAGATGGCCGACGTGGCCGGCTTCACCACTCAGGCCCGCGAAGCCGGAGCACTCGTGGTCTGGGACCTTTCGCACGCCGCCGGCGCGGTCGAATTCGACGTGCACGCTCTCGGCGTGGAGCTGGCCATCGGATGCAGCTACAAATTCCTGAACGGTGGTCCCGGCGCTCCCGCGTGGACGTACGTGCACGCCGATCTGCAGACCAAAGTGAACCAACCCATCCACGGATGGTTCGCGCAGAAGGATCAGTTCGCCATGGAACGCCCCTTCGAGCCGCACGATGACATCCGCCGCGTGCTGCTGGGCACGCCACACATGCTCAGCTTGGTGGCCGCCGAGGAGGGCATCGCCCTGTCGGCCCGCGCCGGAATGCCCGCCATCGCCGCCAAGGGGCGCGCACTCACGGAATTCGCGTTGTCGATCGTCGACGAACTCGGGCTGCACTCGTCCACCCCACGCGATGCCCACCGACGTGGCTGCCACGTCGCGGTTCATCATGCCGATGCCGCGAATCTGGTCGATCGCCTCACGCGCGAGCACAAGGTGATCGCCGACGTGCGCCCGCCCGACATCGTGCGTCTCGGCCTGAGCCCATTGACCACTCGCTTCGCCGACGTGTGGGACGGCCTTCACTCATTGCGGTCGTTGCTGTGAACGAGCACCACGGGCACTCCCACGACTTCGGTGCGGTCGACACACCCGCGAAGGTGGCGCGTGCGGTCTGGATCTCGGTCATCGCCGTTGGAGTGCTCGCCGTTCTGGGCGTGATTCTTCTGTGGCCCTCGGGTGACGCGTCGTCGGACACCTCGTTCATGGATACGAACGTCCAGAAAGCCGACGTGCTACTGGTGGAGACCCTGCCCTGCACCGGCACCACCGAGGCCGACGGCATCGACTGCCGATGGATCACCATTTCGGTCGGCGATCAGGACGACCGCGGGGTGCTGGAACAATCCGTCGACGGCATCGGAGCCCGACTGCAAGAAGGCGACCGAATCCTGGTGAGTTCGGTCGACCTCGGTAATGGCACCACCGTGTACAGCTTCCACGACTACCAGCGTGGTACTCCGCTGCTCCTGCTGCTCGTCATCTTCGTGATCGCCGTGTTGTTGCTCGGTCGCTGGCGGGGGTTCGGAGCCGTGGCCGGGCTCGGCGCCAGTCTGATCGTCCTGGTCGTGTTCATGTTGCCCTCGCTCCTGGATGGCAACAGTCCCATCATGGTGGCCATCGTCGGCTCGGTGCTGATCGCCTACATCGCCATCTTCCTTGCCCACGGCGTGAACGTGGCCTCGGCCGTGGCGTTGCTGTCCACGTTTCTCAGCCTCACCCTGACGGGCGTTCTGGGTTGGCTGTTCGTGACTCTCGCCAAGTTCACGGGTTACAGCGACGAGAGTTCGTACTACCTGGACGTGTTGGGGCTCGACATCGACGCCCGCGGGGTGATTCTGGCCGGCATCGTGATCGGTTCGCTGGGCGTGCTCGACGACGTGACCGTCACCCAGGTGAGCGCCGTGTGGGAACTGCGTCGAGCCAACCCCGATGGCAACTGGGGCGACGTCTTCCGACCGGCCATGACCATCGGGCGCGATCACGTGTCATCCACCGTCAACACCCTCTTTCTCGCCTACGCCGGAGCGTCTCTGCCCCTGCTCCTGTTGTTCACGCAAGCCCGACAGTCCACCGGATCCATCGTGGGCAAGGAAGTGGTGGCCGTGGAGGTCGTGCGTTCGCTGGTCGGCTCGATCGGATTGGTGGCCTCGGTGCCCATCTCCACCGCTCTGGCCACCCTGGTCGTGGGTGCGGCAACTGAGCGGAAGTCGCGATGATCCCCTACGACGATCGACTGCGCGAGACCATTCGTCACAACATCGAACGTCATCGACGTTTGGCACAGACCACCGACGGTCTTCGTCGTGCCGCGGTGGCCATCGTGCTCATCGACAGTGAACCCGACGACCATGCCGATCCCTTCCCGGTGAGTGACAACCCGATGCGTGGAGTCCCCGGCGACATCTCCGGTCTGGACGGACGTATGCGTGGAGTGTCCGGAGGCGCGGCGTTTCTGTTGTGTCGACGCGCCGCGCGGATGAACCGACACGCCGGCCAGTGGGCGTTGCCCGGCGGGAAGATCGACGGCGACGAAACTCCCGTCGACGCCGCTTTGCGCGAGACCCACGAGGAACTCGGACTGCGTCTCGATCGCTCCTGCGTGCTCGGTCTGTTGGATGACTACACCACCCGCTCCGGATTCGTCATGACCCCCGTCGTCATCTGGGCCGGCACCCACACTGAAATCTTCCCCGACCCGGCCGAAGTGGCACACGCATACCGAATCGGCCTTCACGAGTTGTGTCGCGATGATTCGCCACGTTTCGTCGACATCCCCGAAAGCGACCGGCCCGTGGTGCAGTTGCCTTTGGGGGGCGACCTCATCCACGCCCCCACCGGAGCCATCCTGTTGCAGATGCGTTGGGTGGCTATCGAGGGACGAATCGACGAACGGGTCGACCATCTGGAGCAACCGGTCTTCGCCTGGTCTTGAGGTTCGTGCCGATTTCTTGAAACAGCCGCCACTGGCAGGCACCGAAAAGTGCATCGTGACCAAGAATCATGAGGATCAATTCCTGATCGGGTCGTTGTCATTGGCCACGGGTTCCGCCGTTCTGGCGATGACATTCGTCCCGACCCACCGTGTGGTGGTCTGGTGGCTGGCTCTTCCACTCATTCTCGTGGGCGCCAACATCAGTGCGCGTCGCACCACACCCGCAGGCATTCGACGCGACAACCGCGATGTGATCCTGTCACCCATCGGTCAGTTTCTTTTCGCCGCCGAGCTGCTGCTTCCGCCCGCCGCCTTGTTGGCCGTTGCGCTGTTGGCACCCACGTCCCGAGTGTTCGCCGACTCGTGGCTTCACCGTTCGCAACGTGCCGTCACGATGTTCGCGGGCAGTGCGATCTTCTGGACGATCGTCGACGACTCGCGCGGCCTCACCCAAGATTCCAACGCCTACCGAACCGTCGTGGCGTGTGTGGCGGCGATGATGGTCCACACGGTGGTGGAAGCGACGATGGTCTCGGCGCGGGTCGCTCTCACCAACGGAGATCGCGCGAGTTCGTCGGTCGTCTGGACTCCGTACTCGGCCTTGCGCGACGTCTGGGAACTGTCCATCGGTGCGGTGGCGGCCCTGCTCGCCTTTCAACACCCGGTGCTGGTGATCATCGCGGTGCCGTTGTGCTGCCTGGCCAGCGAGCACATTCGTCTCGAGAGCCGCTCACGACTCGCCCTCACCGACTCGCGAACCGGACTCTTGAACCCGCGCGGGTTCGAGGAGGTGGCCGACCACGAATGGCA
>SYCH01000263.1 GCA_005787025.1 Actinomycetota bacterium
AGCGAGGGTACGTTGGGTGTCATCACGCGCGCGGTGCTTCGACTGGTTCCGGCGCACGTTTCGGTGACGACGGCGTTGGTCGGCTGCGAGTCGGTGGAGGACGCCATGTCGGTGGTCGGTCGGGTGTGTCGGGCCAGTGACTCCGTCGATGCCGCCGAATTGATGTCACGGCGCGGGGTGTCGTTGACGTCCGAAGTCACCGGGGTGGTCGCGCCCTTCGACGCCGCGTGGTATGTGCTCATCGAATCGTCGGTCGGGGAGGAGCAGGGGGACACGTTGGCCCGGCTGTTGTCCGCACGTTCTCCGGTGGCGGTGGCCGAGTCACCGCCTCGGCGACGGGCCCTGTGGCGGTTGCGCGACGAGCACACGCCGAGCATCGCGACGCTGGGCACGCCGCTGAAGTACGACGTCACGCTGCCCCTCGCGTCGTTGCCACGATTCGTGGACGAGGTGGGTGCGGCCGTCACCTCGGTCGCCCCCACGGCCGAGGCCATCGTCTTCGGTCACGCGGCCGACGGAAATCTGCACGTGAACGTGCTCGGGGCTCGGGACGAACGGGCCATCGACGAGACCGTGCTGACGACCGTCGCCGCGCATCGAGGCAGCATCAGCGCCGAACACGGTGTGGGGGCGGCCAAACGCGAATGGCTGCACCTCACGCGCTCCGCCGACGAGATCGCCGCCATGCGGGCCATCAAACGCGCGCTCGACCCCGAGGGAGTTCTGAACCCGCACGTGTTGTTGCCGTAGGCGGACGGCTCGACTAACTGGTCATGCCACCCAGACCGACGAGACCACGGGCCAACTCGATTTCTCCCATGTGACGTAGTCCGTGTTGGTACAGCCAGCACTCGACGCCGTCGAGCACGGTGAGGCCCTGCTCGCCGGCCACGCGCGCACTGAAGGTGCTGGCGATCTGTGGCGGGAAGGGTCGGGTGATCACGACGCGGTCCAGTTCGGCGGGGTCGAGTCCGGCCAACCAATCCAGGGTGCGCGAATACACGGCGCGCATGTACTCGGCGAATGCGTCGAGGTCGCCGATGCGCTGGTGGATCATCTCGTCGACGGTGCGGTGCTTGCCGTGATCGTTGACGCTCACTCCCACACGTCGTTGCCACTCGTCGTTCCAGATGGGTGGTGTTCCGGTCAGCATCATGAACGACGCGTCGTGCATGTTGGCGTAGTGGAAGAGCGAGAACGCGATGGGCAACACCCCCTCGCGCTCGAAGTGATTGACGTGGGACAGGTCCATGGTGGCCAGGGCGTCGTCGTACAGGGAGAACATGGCCCGCATGCGGCGTCGGAGGGAATCGAGAACGGCGGCATTCGACATGTCGACAGTCTTTCACGCGCCCGCGCCCGTGTCACGAGATACTGTCACGAATGGTGCCAGTTCTCCGTCGGGCGTGTTAGTTTCGGCCCATGCGCTACGGAACCATCGACTTCGACTACGCCGCCGACCTGTCCACCCGGGAGCCCGAGGCCGACGGACCGGTGTACATGGTGAACTTCATGAAGTACCGCGAGAGCGCGGACTACGACGGGGTGAAAGGCGCCGAGGGTGCCACCCCGGCGGGCATCTCGGGCGAGCAGGCCGACGATCTGTACAACCCGACCGAGGTGCTGCACAAGATCGGTGCCGAGGTGATGTTCTTCGGCGACGTCGTCGCGCAGGGAACCGAGGGCGAATGGGATCGTATGGGCATCGTGAAGTACGCGACGCGCCGTTCGTTCATCGAGATGCAGAACCGTCGCGACTTCAAGGAGAAGCACGTCCACAAGGAAGCGGGCATGCTGTACACCATCGTGATGGGCACCACGCCCTCGCAGACGCACGTTCCCATCGAGCGGGCGAACTACGTGGTCTTCGAGTTGACGGCGGGCGTGCAGTCGGGATCACCCGACGCGCGCACGGCGCGGCTGGCCGTCGAGGGAACGATCATGGGCGACGGACGTCGATGGGGTGATCTCACGATGCGTTGGACCGACGAGGTTCCGACGGTGCCCGCGCGCGACCAGGGTGGCGACTCCATCATGGTGGTGGCCAGGATTTCCATCGACCGCATGGGCAAGGGCCTCACCGCCTGAGGCGGGCAAGCACGCTCAGCGAGGGCGGAAGCTGACCGGCACCGAGTTCGGTCCCAGGACGAAGTTGCCCCGCCGCCACGCAATGTGGTCCGTGGTCAGCCGGATGTCGTCCAGGCGGCGCAACAACTCCTCGAACATGATGCGCAACTCGAGTCGGGCCAGCGGTGCACCCAGGCAGTGGTGGCGCCCGTAGGCGCCGAAGGCCACGTGATCGTTGGGAGTGCGACCGACGTCGAATCGGAAGGGGTCGTCGAACACCTTCTCGTCACGATTCGCCGAGGGATAGAGCAGCAACACGCGGTCCCCCTCGCGGATGAGATGACCGTTCACCTCCACGTCCGTGGTCGCGGTGCGGTTCATGTTGCGGATGGGGCTGCTCCAACGGAGCATCTCCTCGATGGCGGTGGGGAGCAACCCCGGGTCCGCCCGCAGTCGATCCATCTGGTCGGGATGTTGAAGAAGCGCGGCCACGCCACCGGAGATGACGTGACGGGTGGTCTCGTCGCCGCCGACCAACACCAGCATGGTCTCGAACATCACGTCGATGTCCGACAGACGTTCGCCCTCCCATTCGGCGTTCACCACCAGGCTGACGAGATCCTGTCCGTCGCCTCCGCGTCGCTCGTGGACCTTGCGCATGATGTAGTCGTTCCAGTCGATCACGGCGCGTTCCACCTCGGAGCGGATCTCCTCGCCTCCGGTGGCGAACAGA
>SYCH01000264.1 GCA_005787025.1 Actinomycetota bacterium
CCGCGGCCAGCGCACCCACACCAACGCTCGTACCCGCAAGGGCCCGAAGAAGACCGTTGCCAACAAGAAGAAGGCAGTGAGGAAGTAATCATGGCGAAGCCGAAGCCGGGCGGACGTCGCCCCCGTAAGCGCGAACGCAAGAACGTTGCCGTTGGTGTGTGCCACATCAAGTGCTCGTTCAACAACACCATCGTCAGTATCACCGACACCGAGGGCAACGTTCTGTCGTGGGCCTCGGGTGGAGGAGTCGGATTCAAGGGCTCGCGCAAGAGCACCCCGTTCGCTGCGCAACTCGCCGCCGAGAAGGCCGCCAAGCTCGCCTTCGAGCAGGGCATGCGTCGCGTCGAAGTGCACGCCAAGGGTCCCGGGTCCGGTCGTGACACCGCGATTCGTTCGTTGCAGAACACCGGCATCGAAGTGACCGGCATCAAGGACGTCACCCCCGTGCCCCACAACGGCTGCAAGTTGCCCAAGCGGAAGAGGAACTGAGAGATGGCCCGTTACACCGGTCCCAAGGTGCGCCTGTCGCGCCGCTTGAACACCAACTTGTTCGAGAACGAGAAGGGTCGCAAGGCCCTCGATCGTCGTCCTTTCCCCCCGGGCCAGCACGGTCGCACCCGTCGTCGTTCGGCGGGCAGCGAGTACCTCGCTCAGCTCCAGGAGAAGCAGAAGGCCAAGTACATCTACGGCGTTCTCGAGCGGCAGTTCCGCAAGACCTACGAAGAGGCCAACCGTCTCGCCGGTCCGACCGGTGAGAACCTGTTGCGTCTGCTCGAGCTTCGTCTCGACAACGTGGTGTACCGCGCCGGCTTCGCCAGCACGCGTCCGCAGGCTCGTCAGTTCGTCAGCCATGGCCTCGTCCTGGTCAACGGCAAGCGCCTGAACATCCCGAGCGCCCGCGTCAAGAAGGGTGATGTCATCAGCTTGGCCACCAAGGCTCGCGACATGATCGTCATCCAGCACAACGTCGACACTCTCGACCGCTCCATCGTGGGTTGGCTCGAAGGTGGCGACGGCGGCAAGCAGGTCACGGTTCGCACCGAGCCGGCGCGTGAGCACATCGACGTGCCCGTGCGCGAACAGCTCATCGTCGAGCTCTACTCGAAGTAATCCAAACCAGTCAGTCCCCAACACCCGACGAACGGAAGAGACACATGCTCGTCATCCAGCGCCCCACAGTCGAAACCGAGAACGAGGAGTCGAGCAATCGGCAGTCGTTCTCCGTCGGCCCGCTAGAGCCCGGCTTCGGCCACACCATCGGTAACTCGTTGCGTCGAGTTCTGCTGTCGTCCATCCCGGGCGCCGCGATCACCATGGTGAAGTTCGACGAGGCCCTGCACGAGTTCGACACCATCCCCGGTGTCACCGAGGACGTCACCGACATCATCTTGAACCTCAAGGACGTCGTGCTCACCTCGACCGCCGATGAGCCGGTCACCATTCGCGTCGACGTGCGCGGACCCGCGGTCATCACGGCCGGCGACATCCGTTGCCCCGCCGAGGTCGAGATCCTGAACAAGGACCTCGTCATCGCCACGGTGAACGACAAGGGCCGTCTGGCCGTGGACCTCACGGTCGAGCAGGGTCGCGGCTACCTCAGCAGCGATCGTGGTTCGGGCAACGGCACCATCGGTGTCATCCCGATCGACGCCATCTTCTCGCCCGTGCGCCGCGTCATGTTCGACGTGCAGCCGACGCGCGTCGAGCAGAGCACCAACTACGACAAGCTCGTGATCGACATCGAGACCGACGGCACCATCACCCCGCGCGAGGCCCTGGCCTCGGCCGGCGCCACACTGCGATCGCTGGTGGACCTGGTGGCCAATCTGTCCGACGAGCCCAAGGGTCTCGAGTTGGGAGAAGTCATCCAGGCCGGTGCCACCAGCCCGGATCTCGACATCGCCATCGAGGATCTCGACCTGTCCGAGCGACCCCGCAACTGTCTGAAGCGCGCCCAGGTGAACACCATCGGCGAGTTGCTCAGCAAGACCGAGGACGACCTTCTCAACATCACCAACTTCGGCCAGAAGAGCCTCGACGAGGTCAAGCAGAAGCTCGATGAGCGCGGCTTGTCCCTGCGCGGCTGACATTCACGAATCACAGACGAAAGAACATCACCATGCCCGCAACACCTCGCCGCGCCCGTAAGTTCGGTGGCAGCTCCGCTCACCAGAAGTTGATGATGGCCAACCTGGCCGCCTCGCTCATCGCCGCCGAGGCCATCGAGACCACCGAGGCCAAGGCCAAGGCTCTGCGCCCCATCGCCGAGAAGCTCATCACCAAGGCCAAGAAGGCGCAAGATGGTGACGCCACCAGCATCCACCGCATCCGTCAGATCCAGGGTTACCTCGGCGACAAGGAGATGACCCACAAGTTGGTGTCCGAGGTCGCGCCGCGTTATCTCGAGCGCAACGGTGGCTACCTGCGCATCCTCAAGCTCGGACCGCGTCAGGGCGACAACGCGCCCATGGCGCGCATCGAACTCGTCTGATCGGTCGCCGACGACCCGTTCGTCGCCCGAACCCACCGAGGACAACCGAATGAACGTGAACGAGCCCGCCACCCGGCGGGCTCGTTTGTCGGTGGCCTACGACGGATCGCAGTTCCACGGGTTCGCCATCAACGACGGTGTGCGAACCGTGGCCGGTGCGTTGACCGAGGCGCTGGCGCTCGTCGTGCGTCGACCGGTCGCGATCACCGGAGCCGGTCGCACCGACGCCGGCGTGCACGCCTGGGATCAGGTGGTCAGTTGCGACCTGCCCGGCGACCTCGACATCGACGCGTTGCCACGCCGACTCACCAAGATGTGCGCACCCGGCATCGTGGTTCGCGCCGCGGCATGGACGAACGACCCCGAGTTCGATGCCCGCTTCTCGGCTTCGTGGCGCCGGTATCGGTACACGATCCTGAACGATCCCACGTCGGATCCGTTTCTCGCGCCCACGGTGTGGCACGTCGCCACGCCGTTGAACCTCGACCTCATGCGGTTGGCGTGCGATCCGTTGATGGGGGAGCACGATTTCTCGGCGTTTTGTCGCAAACCCAAGTTGAGCCGGGATCAGGTGGAGCGGGGGGATCCCGGCCCGAGCATGTTCCGCCGGGTGACCGTGGCCCGATGGTCCGAGCATGTCAGCGACCATGGGGCGCGACTGTTGCGGTTCGAGATTCAGGCCAACGCCTTCTGTCATCAGATGGTGCGGTCCATCGTGGGCACCCTGGTCGACGTGGGCGGGGGGAAGATGTCGCCGGGTGGCGTTTCGGGGGTACTGCGTTCCAAGGAACGCTCGGCCGCGGGCACGGTGGCACCCCCGCAAGGTCTCACCCTCTGGGAAGTGGGGTACCCCGATGGCCCGGCCCCGAAACGGACCGCGACCGACGGCTGACAACCCGTGGCGAACGGTCGTTTTTCCCCCGTTTGCCCGTATCCTTCTCCGGTCCCCATCGGACCGGTCGTCCGGGGAAACATTCGTGAAAGAAGCACCAATGAGCACCTATTCGCCAAAGGCCAGTGAGATCACCCGCGAGTGGCACATCCTCGATGCCGAGGGCATGATCCTCGGTCGTCTGTGCACCGAGGCCGCCCGCCTGCTGCGCGGCAAGCACAAGCCGACGTTCGCCCCGCACATCGACACCGGTGATCACGTGATCATCATCAACGTCGACAAGATCGTGCTCACCTCGGGTAAGGCCGACACCCGCATGGTCTACAACTATTCGGGATACCCCGGTGGCCTGAAGAGTGAGACCTTCGGAAACCTGCTCGCGCGTCGTCCTGACGAAGCCATCCGAGGTGCCGTGCGCGGCATGTTGCCCAAGGGTCCGCTCGGACGCCAGATGATCAAGAAGTTGAAGGTCTACACCGGAGCCGAGCACCCGCACGGTGCGCAGAATCCGACCGTCCGCAACATCGACCACGCCAAAGCCCGCTGAACGAGTTCAAGGAAGACATCGCAATGAGCAAGCCTCTCACCCAGACCACCGGCCGTCGCAAGGAGTCGGTGGCCCGCGTTCGCGTGCGCCCCGGCACCGGCAAGTTCACCGTGAACGGTAAGCCGCTCAACGTGTACTTCTGCACCGCGACCCAGCAGAACTCGGCGATCGAAGCGCTCCGCGTCACCAACACCCTCGAGCAGTACGACGTCGACGCCACCATCCATGGCGGCGGAGTCACCGGTCAGTCCGGCGCGATGCGCATGGGCTTGGCCCGTTCACTCGTCGAGATCGATCCCGAATCGCGCCCGGCTTTGAAGAAGGCCGGTCTTCTCACTCGTGACTCGCGTCGCAAGGAGAGCAAGAAGTACGGCCTCAAGAAGGCTCGTAAGGCGCCGCAGTACACGAAGCGCTGATCGCGGAATCAGATGTCGGGCGTCAGCAAGTCGCCCCATCCCGGCTTCGGCACCGACGGTGTGCGGGGTCAGGCGATCGTCGAGGTGTCACCCGAATACGTCATGGCTCTGGGCCGTGCCGTGGCGCGCGTTCTTCGGCCGAGCCGAGTCGTCCTCGGTCGTGATCCCCGGGTATCCGGACCCATCCTGGAAGCCGCGTTCTCCGCGGGTGCCTCCGCCGAGGGCGTGACGGTCGAGGAATTCGGCGTCCTGCCCACGCCGGCGTTGGCCATGATCTCGCGACGGGAGGACGTTCCGGCCATCGTCATCACGGCCTCGCACAACAAGTACACCGACAACGGCGTGAAGGTCTTCGCCGCTGGTGGTCGCAAATTGCCCGACCATCAGGAACGCGCCATCGAGGCCGAGACGTGGCGCATTCTCGACGATGGGACCGGCCCGATCCCGCGCGATCTGGAAGTAGGGGTGGTCATGCGACGCAGCGACGGCGTCACCATGTACGTCGACCACCTCGTCGAGATCTTCGGCGAGGGATCACTCGCCGGATTGCGGGTGGTCATCGACACGGCGAACGGAGCGATGAGCAAGGTCGCACCGTTGCTGTTGCAACGTCTCGGTGCCGACGTGATCACCATGAACGACGCGCCCGACGGCACGAACATCAACGACAAGTGCGGAGCCACGGCGCCGCAGGCGTTGTGCGATTTCATCAGCGGAACCGGAACAGGAATCTCGGTCGACATGGGTTTCGCGTTCGACGGCGACGGAGATCGACTGATCGCCGTCGACGAGAACGGTCGAGTCGTCGACGGCGATCGATTGATCGCGTTGTCGGCTCTCGACCGGCGCGATGCCGGCACGCTCGCGGGCGACACCGTGGTGGTCACCGTGATGTCGAACCTGGGGTTCCACCGAGCGATGGCAGGTGCGGGCATTTCGGTGGTCACCACCGGGGTCGGTGATCGATCGGTGCTCGACGCGATGGAAGCCGGCGGTTACGTGCTCGGGGGTGAACAAAGCGGACACATCATTCATCGTGATCACGCCACGACCGGCGACGGTTTGCTGGCGGCGGTGGTGTTGGCGCGCATGATGCGTCGCCGGGGTGGGCGGTTCTCGCAAGTCGCCTCGTCGGTGATGCACAGCTTGCCCCAGGTACTGAGGAACGTGCGGGTGGCTCGCCGTCCCGATGACGTGGCCGGGTTGTTGTCCGCCGAGATCGCCGCCGAAGAAGCACAGTTGGGCGTCAACGGACGGGTGTTGGTGCGGTCATCGGGAACCGAGCCGGTGGTACGCGTGATGGTGGAGGCCGGAACCCCGGAACTGGCCGATGCCGTGGCCGAGCGCCTGGTGGCAGCGGCTCTCGACAAGTGCCGTTGACGCGCGGTCCCGCGTGCCTCCCGGCGGTTCGGACGCCTCGGTAACCTGACCGTCATGTGCGGCATCATCGCGTTGAGCGCCCGACCGTTCACCAGGTCGGTCCCGGGTGCCGTCGACATCCTGGGGCTTCTCGACGCCGCTATCGGCTGTGGATCCGATGTCGTCGCGGCGACCGCGCCGGTGGTGGCGCTGAACGAGTTGCTCAAGGGGGTCCCCGGGGTGATGGCCTTGGCCGGGAACCTCGAATTGATCTCGGGCATCGAGTCCCGACTGGCCCGTCTCGATGTCGCGATCGCCAACGCCGACACCGCTCTCGAGACCGCCAATCCGGATCCCGAGCGGCTCGAGGTGGCCGCCGCCGAACTCATCGCCGCCCGAGACGCCGTGTGGTCGATCGGACGTGACCGCCTGCGCACCGCGCGCGCCGTGGCCGACCTGGCCGGTCGAGACGCCGGGGTGGCCGCCCTGTCCGGCTACCTGATGATCCAGCAGGCTTTCGCCGCCATCGACCGTATGGAGGTTCGCGGACGCGACTCCGCGGGCATCCACGTTTTCGTGTGGGGGCACGGACTCGACGAGGCCGACCTGCGGTCATCCCTCGACGAGCGAGCGGTCGACCCGTTGTTTCAGAATGGCTCGGTGCGTTGGATCGACGGCGTGTTGTCGTTCGTCTACAAAGCGGCGGCCGAGATC
>SYCH01000057.1 GCA_005787025.1 Actinomycetota bacterium
CCATCACTCCAGTAGTGTTCGCAGTACGACGGGGAGCTCGCGGGAACAGCGGGCTGAGAGGGTGGCTGCCGCCATCGACCCGAGAACCTGAACTGGGTAATGCCAGCGGAGGAATCGAATGCCAACGAAAACCAGCACCTCACATTCATCGAACGAACCCGATCACGTCCTGCTCGTCATCGGTGGATCGACCCCGAGCGCCCGAGCACTCCGGCACATCGACGCGTTCCAACGAGTCGTCTGTGCCGACTCCGGGGTCGACCACGCCCGGGTTCTCGGCCTCACACCCGATCTCGTGCTCGGCGACATGGACTCGATCAGTGACGATTCGCGGGCTTGGGCCGCGACGCAGAAGGCGCGTTTCGAGATCGCCGACCGCGACAAGGACCAGACCGACACGGAACTGGCCTTGTCCGCCATCGTTTCCTGGCGACCCCGCGCCCTCACCGTTCTTTGGGGCGGCGGTAACCGCGTCGATCACGTGCTCGGGGTCATGGCGGCTGTCGCGGCACCACTTCTCTCCGCTCTGGACCGAATCGACTTGTGGGTGGCGAACGATCTCGTTCACGTCCTGCACGGACCACGCTCGGTCGAACTCGACTCTCCCGTCGACACCGTGGTGAGCCTCGTTCCTTTGGGCGGCCCCGTCACGGGGGTGAACACGACCGGCCTGAAATGGGAACTGCACGAGGAAACGCTGCGCTCCGACAGTGCGCGCGGAGTCAGCAACGTCGTCGTCGGTGCCGCACGCATCGACATTGCTGCCGGCGTGCTGGCCGTGATCGTTTCCGCACGAGCACTCATCGAGTCCGCGACCGGCGTCCGAGCACATCACCACGAGGAGAACCCATGAAAACCGGAACGTCCGCGCTAGCCCTCGCCACGATCGCTTTGGCGACGACCGTCGCCTGCTCCTCGGACGACTCCTCGAAGAAAGACGTCACCGTCACCATCGTGGCCTACGAATCGTTCACACCCCCCGAGGGAATCTTCGACGCCTTCACGAACGAGACCGGCATCTCGGTGCGGGTCGTCGCCGCCGGCGACGCCGGCGAGATGATCGCCAAGGCCACGTTGACCGCGGGCAATCCCGAGGGCGACGTCATGTGGGGAGTGGACAACACACTGCTCAGCCGAGCACTCGATGCCGACGTCTTCGACCCGTACGTGAGCGAGGTCGACGGACTCGATCCCGATCTCGTCGCCACGGCCGTCGACGTCGTGACACCCGTCGACTACGGCGACGTGTGCATCAATTACGACGTCGAACGACTCGAGCAACTGGGCATCGACCCTCCGACATCGTTCGAGGATCTCACCTTGCCCGAGTATCGCGGCCTGCTCGTGACCCCGAGCGCCCTGACCTCGTCCACCGGACTCGCGTTCCTTCTGGGCACGATCGCCGACGACCCCGATGGTTGGCAGCAGACGTGGAGCGATCTTCGCGACAACGACATCCTCGTCGTCGGTGGTTGGTACGAGGCGTACTACACCGAGTTCTCGCGCTACGGAGGCGACCGCCCCTTGGTCGTCAGTTACGCCTCGTCACCTCCGGCCGAGATCCTCTTCGCCGATCCCCCGCTTCCCGATGGTTCGCCGGCCCCCACCGCCGTCGTCACGTCCACCTGCTTCCGACAGATCGAGTACGCCGGTGTCCTTCGGGGTTCGAAACACGTCGAAGAGGCTCGCGAATTGATCGACTACCTCGTGTCGCCAACCTTCCAGGAATCCATGCCCGAGAGTCTCTTCGTCTTCCCCGCGAACGAGCGGGCGACCTTGTCCGACACCTTCACCACCTACGTGCAGCCCGTCACCGACCCGTTGGTGATGGACTCCGCCACCATCGCGAGTTCGCGTGACGCATGGCTGGAAGAGTGGGATGCCATCGTCGGCTGATCTCTCGACCGCCGGGCGGGGTCGGTTGTTCGCCGTGCCCGGGTTGGTGATGGTGCTCGCGTTGGTGATCGTCCCGGTGGCGGTACTCGCCTCGCGCACCTTCGATTCCGCCTCGTTGCTCGGGGTGTGGTCGCGCCCGGGCATCGTCGATGCCATCGGATTCACCGTGGTCGAGACGATTGTGTCGACGTTGGTCACCGTCGTGCTTGGCCTCGCTCCGGCATGGGCCTTGTCCCATCACTCCATGCCCGGTCATCGATTCGCGCTGGCCGTCACCACGGTGCCATTCATGCTGCCCACCGTGGTGGTGGGGGCCGCGTTCCTGGGTCTGCTTCCCGGGTCTGTCGAGCGCGGATTGGTCGCCGTGGTGATCGCTCACGCCTATTTCAACGTGGCGGTCGTGATCCGCACGGTCGCTCCGGTGTGGGCGACGATCGATCCGATGTTGGTGGCGGCGGCGCGCAATCTGGGCGCATCACGGAGTCGAGCCTTCGTCTCGGTCACCCTTCCCCTCCTGAAACCGGCGCTGTGGTCGGCCGTCGCCATCGTGGGTTTCATGTGCGCCACGTCGTACGGGGTCGTTCGAATGCTGGGTGGAGGCGACGCCACACTCGAGGTGGAGGTGTACCGACGGGCGATCCTCTTCGGCGACATCGCCGGTGCCTCCACCCTCGCCGTGGCCCAGCTCGTGGTGGCCGCGATCTGCTTGTTCGTCTGGGTCGGTAAGGACCGCGTCGTCTTCACGGAGTCCGGTCACCGCTCACGTCGCCGCGATCACCCGGTCGCGCGCGTGGTGGCCGTGATCGCAACGATGCTCACCGTGGCCCCTCTCATTGCTCTCTTCCTGTCGTCGATTCGGTCGCGAGGACACTGGACGCTGGCGGGCTGGCGTTTGCTCACCAGTGACTCCGACGTGCCGGGGCTTCGAGTGGACCTGTCGGACGTGCTGTTCCGGTCTTTGTGGTTCGCCATCATCGCGGCTGTCATCGCGGTACCCGTCGGAATCGCCACCTCGACTTTTGCAGCGGCGGCGAGACGAACCTTTCTCGATCGCGTGCTGCTGCTGCCTCTCGGGGCATCGGCCGTCGCGGTCGGACTCGGACTCGTGATCACCTACGACTCGGCGCCGTTCGACTTCCGCTCGTCGTGGTGGCTTCCTCCCGTGGTGCACGCGGTGGTCGCGCTTCCCTTCGTCATCCGCGTCATCCAACCGGTTCAATCGCGCATCCCCGAGCACCTGCGGTCCGCCGCGGCCACTCTGGGCGCCTCGCCGCTTCGCGTGTGGGCCACCGTCGACGTCCCCCTCATCTCGGGAGCCATTCGGACCGCGGTCGGATTGTCGCTGGCCATCTCGCTCGGTGAGTTCGGAGCGACCAGCTTCCTGACGCGCAACGACACCGACACCTTGCCCATCGCCGTCGAACAACTTCTCGGACGATCCGGTGATCTGGCCCGTCTGGCCGGGCACGGGGTCGCCGTCGTGCTGTTGCTGGCGACCCTGGTGGCCTTGGCGTTCACCACGCGGTCCCGCCACTCGTGGAGCGCGTCGTGATCGGACTCGAACTCGACGCCGTCTCGGTGGCCCACGACGGACGCACACTCATCGACCACCTGTCGTTCGATGTGGAGTGCGGTTCGACGACGGCCCTGCTCGGTCCGTCCGGTGCGGGGAAGTCCTCGCTTCTGCGCGTCATCGCGGGCATCGACCGACCCGCCAGCGGACGGATCCTGCTCGACGGCGCGGATGTCACCGACGCCCCCATCCACCGGCGACGTATCGGGCTGGTGTTCCAGGACAACCAGTTGTTCCCGCATCTCTCGGTGGCGGACAACGTCGCCTACGGACTACGAAACTCCTCGACGCGCGAGGCACGTCGATCGTGGCGAGGTACCCGCACCCACGAGCGCGTCCACGAGCTGCTCTCCATCGTGGGACTGGCAGACCGCGGAGATGACCCCATCGGCATCCTGTCCGGAGGCGAAGCCAAACGCGTCGCGCTGGCCCGCGGTCTGGCACCGACACCCGGCGCTCTCTTGTTGGACGAACCACTCACCGGACTCGATCGAGCCTTGCACGACCGACTCATGGAGGACCTCGCCTCGATCCTTCGCACGACCGGAACCACCGCGCTGATCGTCACCCACGACGAGTCCGAGGCACGATTCCTCGCCTCGGCGACGGTACGACTGGGATAGTTTGCCCCTCATGTCGCCCACGGGACACTCGGGCGCGGTGCGCGTCGGGTTCCTCGGAGCCGGACACATCGCGACGTACCACTCCAAGAGCATTCGCCGGGCCGCGAGTGATCTGGACTTCGAGGTCGTCCGCGCGGGCGTGCACGACACCGACCGCGGCCGCGCCGAACGATTCGCCGCGGCCAGCGGTCACGCGGTGATGGACTCGGTCGAGAACGTCCTGGCATCCTGCGACGCCGTGTACATCTGCACCTGGACCTCCGAACACCGACCATTGGTCGAGGCCGCGGTGCGGGCCGGAAAGTCCGTGTTCTGCGAGAAGCCACTGGCCACCACGCTCGCCGACGCCGCCGCCATCACGGATCTCCTCCAGTCGACGAACACCGTCAACCAGGTCGGACTGGTGTTGCGACATTCGCCGGCCTACCTGATGGCGCGTCGACTCATCGCCGACGACTCGGCGGGTCGAGTGATGAGTGTCGTCTTCCGCGATGATCAGTTCATACCGACCCAGGGCCACTACGCCTCGACGTGGAGAAGCGATGCATCGAAGGCCGGCGCCGGAACCCTCCTGGAGCACAGCATCCACGACGTCGACATGTTGCACGCACTGATCGGACCGATTCGCGGTGTCAGTGCCCGTCGATCGAATTTCCACGGACATTCCGGAATCGAGGACGTGGTCGCGGCCACCTTCGCCTTCGCCACCGACGACCGTTCGGCATCTACGCAAGGTGTTCTCACCAGCGTGTGGCACGACAACCTGGCCCGGCCCAGCCTTCGTCGGGTGGAGGTCCTCTGCGAGCGACGGTTCGTCACCATCGACGGTGACGACTGGTTCGGCCCGGTCTCGTGGACCGATGCCGACGGCACCACGCGGTCGATCGAGGGCTCCGAATTGATGGTCGGCACGCGCGACCTCGTCCACGGTGACCCGAATCCGGACGCCGCTTTCCTGCGCGCCGTGCACGATGGCGTTCCGGCCCACCCCGATGCGTCGGTGGCCCTCGAGGCCCACCGCGTGGTGGATGCCATGTATCGATCCGCGCGTCGCGACGGCGCGAACGTGAACGTCGGTGCGACCGGAGTCATCGTGCGCGCGGTCACCGCCGAGGACGTGAGGCCGCTGCGCCTCGACGTTTTGCGACGCGGCATGACGAACCGCACCATCGACTTCGACGGCGACGACGATCCGACCACGGTGCATCTGGCCGCCTTCGACGATGCGGGTGGAATCGTGGGTGTCAGCTCCTGGATGCGCCGCGACTGCGTCGACCAGCCCGCACGCACGGCCGTTCAACTGCGTGGAATGGCGACCGCACGTCACCTCCAGGGCTCGGGAATCGGTGCCGAACTTCTCGCCGCCGGTACGGCTTGGGCTCGTGACAACGGGGTTCAGGTCGTCTGGGCGAACGCCCGCGACGCGGCCCTCGATTTCTACGTGCGCCACGGTTTCCACGTCGTCGGCGAGGG
>SYCH01000058.1 GCA_005787025.1 Actinomycetota bacterium
AACCGCGAACCGCAGGCCCACATGGAACTGAAGGTCGAGATACCCGTCGATTCCGTTCTCGGGTACGGCGCCGGCATCGACGGTCGCGAGGCTCTGCGTTCCCTGTACGAACACTCACTGGCCGCATTAGCCGCCATCCAAGTGGGTGTCGCCGAGGGATCGCTGGCGCTCACCGCCACGCACCTGTCGGGGCGCACACAGTTCGGCAAGCCGTTGTCAGCGTTCCAGGCCACCACGCAGCGGGCCGCCGACGGCTACATCACCACCGAGGCCATGCGCGTGACCGCGCTCAACGCCGCGTGGCGCTTGAGCGAGGGCTTCGACGCTCGGCGCGACGTGGCCGTGGCCGCCTACTGGGCGAGCGAAGGAGCCCAGCAAGTGGTCACTGCCGCTCAACACCTTCATGGCGGAATCGGCGCCGACGTCGACTACCCCGTTCACCGCTACTTCCTGTGGGGCATCCAGTTGGCCGGCGTTCTCGGTTCGGCCAGCGCCCATCTGTCCCGACTCGGCAACCTCATCGCCCGCACCTGAGAGACGACGAACCACATGACGACGCACCCCATGACGACGACACTTCCCGACACCCGCACCTACGCCAGCGTGAGCGTGGGCGATGAGATCGCCCCCTTCGAGTTGCCACTGACGCGCACCTTGATAGTCAGCACCGCCATCGCCACCCGCGACTACCAGGTGGTGCACCACGATCCGTCCATCGCCGCCGAGCGTGGTTCGAAGGACATCATCATGAACATCCTCACCTCCAACGCGTTCGCCGGTCGTTACGTCACGGACTGGGCGGGGCCGAACAGCTTCATCTCGTCGGTCAAGATCCGTCTCGGCGCACCGAACTATCCCGGTGACACCATGACCGTCACCGGTTCGGTCACCGCCAAGGACGACGCCACCCGCACCGTGACGGTCGCCGTGAAGGGCTCCAACTCCAGGGGCGATCACATGAACGCCACCGTGGAAGTCGTGTTGCCGTGAGCATCAACCGACCGGGCAATCGATTGGGCGGCAAGGCCGCCATCACCGGTATCGGTGCCACCGAGTTCTCCAAGGACTCCGGGCGCAGCGAGATGAGCCTGGCCAGCGAAGCCGTGGCCGCCGCCATCGCCGACGCCGGATTGAAGCCGTCCGACATCGACGGCATGGTCACCTACAGCACCGACAACAACCCCGACGTCGAGATCGCCCGCCACGTGGGCATCGGAGCACTGCGTCACTTCAGTCGTGTCCACTACGGCGGCGGCGCCGCTTGCGGAACCATCGTTCAAGCCGCCATGGCCGTGGCCACCGGTGTCGCCGACGCGGTGGTGTGCTACCGGGCCTTCAACGAGCGCAGCGGTCGGCGTTTCGGCGCGGGCGTGCAGGACCTTCCGCTGGCCGCCACCGCCGAGCGCGCGCAATTCTCGTGGACCACGCCCTCCGGACAGTTGACCCCGGCCTCGTGGGTGGCCATGGTGGCGCGTCGCTACATGCACTTGTACGGCGCCACCTCGGAGGACTTCGGACAGGTCGCGGTGGCCGGTCGCAAGCACGCGGCCAACAACCCGGCCGCGTGGTTCCACAACGAACCCATCACGCTCGAGGAGCATCAGGCCAGCCGTTGGATCGTGGATCCGTTGCACCTGCTCGATTGCTGCCAGGAGAGCGACGGCGGTCAGGCATTGGTGGTGGTCAGCGCCGAGCGCGCTCGCGATCTGCCCAACACGCCCGCTCTCATCGTCGCCGGCGCCCAGGGTGCCGGCGAGGAACAATGGACCATGACGTCGTTCTTCCGCGACGACATCGCCCAGTTGCCCGAGATGAAGGTGGTCGCCGACGAGCTCTGGAGTTCGTCCGGGCTCACCCCCGCCGACATCCAGACCGCGATCCTGTACGACCACTTCACGCCGTACGTGCTCATGCAACTCGAGGAGTTCGGCTTCTGTGGTCGCGGCGAGGCCAAGGACTTCATCGCCGACGGCGCGCTCGAGATCGGCGGTCGCCTGCCGATCAACACCCACGGTGGCCAGTTGGGCGAGGCCTACATTCACGGCATGAACGGCATCGCCGAGGCGGTCCGCCAGATCCGGGGGACGAGCGTCAACCAGGTGGATAGTGTCGAGAATGTCCTCGTCACCGCGGGGACGGGCGTGCCCACCAGTGGGCTGATCCTGGGGGTCGATCGATGAGCCAAGACACGAACGGTGCGTTGAGCTTCGACAAGCTCGACGTCATCTCGAACGACGCCTATCGCAACGGCCCACCACACGAGTTGTTCGCCGAACTTCGTCGCGAGGCCCCCATCGCGCGTCACCGTGGAATCGAAGCCGGCTACCCCGAATGGTTCTGGGCCCTCACACGCCACGCCGACATCGTCGAGGTCAGCCGCAAGTTCCAGGTGTACTCGTCGGCCAAGAAGGGTTCACTCATGAACCAGGACCGCCCCGACCTCGAGGCGGCACGTTTGATGATCGACCTCGATCCGCCGGACCACACCCGCCTCAAGAGTCTGGTCAACCGGGGCTTCACGCCCAAGGCCATGCGCATGCTCGAGGCGCACTTCCGCGAGGTGGCCGTCTCGCTCATCGAGGAGGCCCTGGAGTCCGGAGAGGTCGACTTCGTCGACAAGGTCTCGGCCGAACTGCCGCTCATCGCCATCGCCGAGTTGGTGGGCATTCCGGTCGAGGATCGTCGCAAGGTCTTCGACTGGTCGAACACCATGATCGGTTCCACGGACCCCGACTTCAACCAGGACCCCAACGCCCCGATGGTCGCGTCCATGGAGCTCTACGCCTACTCCAACGAGTTGGCGTTGCAGCGCAAGACCGATCCGAAGGACGACATCATCACCACGCTCATCTCCGAACACGACGGAGACGTGTTGTCCGAGCACGAGTTCGACCTCTTCATGTTGTTGCTCGCGGTGGCCGGCAACGAGACCACCCGCAACGGCATCAGCCACGGCACCCTGGCCATGATCGAGCACCCCGATCAGTGGGCCAAGTTGAAGGCCGACACCTCGCTCGTCACCTCGGCCGTCGAGGAGATCCTGCGGTGGGGCACCCCGGTGAACAACTTCGCACGCACCGCGGTGTGCGACGTGGAACTGCACGGCGTCACCATCAAGGAGGGCGACACGGTGAGCATGCTGTACCCGTCGGCCAACCGTGACGAAGCCGTGTTCAAGGATCCCGACACGTTCGACATCACGCGCAACCCCAACCCCCACGTCACCTTCGGTGGTGGTGGCCCGCACTTCTGCCTCGGCGCCAACTTGGCCCGTCTGGAAATGCGCATCTTGTTCGAGGAGATGGCCAAGCGTGTGGACACCATCGAACTCTCGGGTGAGGTGCGCAAGTTGCGCTCCAGTTTCATCCACGGCATCAAGACCTTGCCGGTGCGACTCACCCCCGCCAAGTAATCACCCACCCCACCGAGACATCAGGAGAACACCATGGGCAAGCCCGTCATCATCGAAGCCGGCCGCTCGGCCATCGGCAAGCGCAACGGTGCCTTCGCCGACACCCACGCGGTCACCCTGCTCGGTCGCATCCAGGCCGGGGTGTTGCAGCGCGCCGGCGTCGATCCGATGAGCCTGGGCCAGGTCGTGGGCGGATGCGTCACCCAGGCCGGAGAACAAGCCAGCAACGTGTCGCGCACCGCGTGGTTGAACGAGGGTCTGCCGTGGCAGGTGGCCGCCACCACCATCGACTGCCAGTGCGGTTCCAGTCAGCAAGCGAACCACATGATCCACAACATGATCGCGGCCGGCGTCATCGATTCGGGCATGGCCTGTGGAGTCGAGCACATGAGCAAGGTGTGGTTGGGTGCCAACGTTCCGCGTCTCGGTGAGGGCGCCGACGTCACCTTCCTGAACGGCAGTTCCAAGCCCGCTGACTTCGCTCTCGACATGCCCGACCAGTTCGGTGCCGCCGAGCGCATCGCCGGACGTCGGGGCATCACGCGCGCCGACGTCGATCACCTGGGTCTCATCTCGCAGCAAAAGGCCATTCGCGCCACCGAGGAAGGTCGCTTCGAACGCGAGATCATCCCGGTGGAAGTCGTCGACGCCGACGGCAACACCGTCGTCGTCACCCGCGACGGAGGCTTGCGCGAGACCACCACCGAGAAGTTGGCGTCGTTGAACCCGGTGTTGCCCGACGGCATTCACACCGCCGGCAACAGCAGCCAGATCAGCGACGGTGCCGCGGCCGTGTTGTGGATGGACGAGGACCGCGCCCGCGCCGAAGGGCTGCGTCCCCGCGCGCGCATCGTGGCCCAGTGCCTGGTGGGCGCCGAGCCCTACTACCACCTCGACGGACCCGTGCAGGCCACCGAGAAGGTGTTGGCCGACGCCGGCATGACCATGAAGGACATCGACATCGTCGAGATCAACGCGGCGTTCGCCAGCGTGGTGCTCAGTTGGGCCAACGTGCACGGCGTCGGCCGCGACGAGTTGATGACCAAGGTGAACGTGAACGGTGGCGCGATCGCCCTCGGTCACCCGGTCGGCTCGACCGGTAGCCGTCTGATCACCACGGCCCTGCACGAACTGGAGCGCAGCGACAAGGAGTTCGCTCTGGTCACCATGTGCTGCGGTGGCGCGGTCTCCACCGGCACCATCCTCCAAAGAATCAGCTGA
>SYCH01000265.1 GCA_005787025.1 Actinomycetota bacterium
GCCGACGCCGATGGCGCGCATCGCCACGCCGACGTGGTGCACGACTCACGCGATGCCAGCGTGCACCCGGTGGGCGACACCGTGTACGTCGACGCGCACATCGGAACGGCCCAGGGAGCGCTCATCCTCGAGGTCTTCGAGCGCTACGTGGAAGCCGAATTGCGTCACGACCTCGAGACCCGTGACGCCCTCGGTCTCACCACCATGTCCGATCTGCCCCGCACGGCGGCGCAACGACGCGCCGATGCGCTGCACGCCATCTTCTGCAGTGCCGCGGTGGGATCGTCGCCGGCCCCTGAGCCGGTGGTGAACATCCTCATCGACGCCGACACCTATGAAGCCGCTCTGGTCGCCATGCACAACGACGAACGTCTGCCTTCGTTGGCCCGCCGCCCCGAGGACATCCACCGCCGTCGGTGCGAAACAACCTCGGGTCTCATGCTGGACCCCATCGACGTGGCCACGGCCTCGTTGTTGGGCCATGTGCGACGTGTCGTCGTCGCATCCGACGGCACGGTCATCGATCTGGGGCGCAAGTCCCGACTTTTCAGCGGTGCGGCCCGCGAAGCGGTCTGGATGCGACGTCGACGGTGCGTGTGGCCATCGTGTACGCGACTTCATTGCGAGGTCGATCATCGAATCCCTTGGTCCGAAGGTGGGCGAACGTCGCCCGACAACGGCGACCCATTGTGCGCCAAACACAACCGCTGGAAAACCCGGGGCTATCGCACCCACCTGAACCCGCGCACCAAGGCCATCGAGGTCACCCGACCCGACGGGTCCACCATCAGTCCGGTCTGACCCGACCCTTCACGAAGTCCTCGATCAGATTGAGGGCGACGTCCAACTCGGCCGTGGTGTTGTAGTGCGTGGGCCCGATGCGCAACACGCCTCCGCGATCCTGCAGACCGAGGCGCTCGATCACGTCGATGCCATAGGAGTGACCGTTCCACACGTACACACCGTGCTGATCGAGGAACGTCGCCAACTCGGCCGGATCCAGATCGGACTTGGTGACCGACACCGTGGGCACCCGGTGCTGGAATCGCTCGGGGTTGGTGATGCCGCGAATCTCCAGACCTCCGATGCGTTGCAGCCCGTCGATCAAGTGACGACTGAGACCTCGGTCGTACTCGGCCATCGCCAACAGGCCAGCGTGCACCGCGCGGGTGCGATCCGACAGCCCCGGCTTGGTCGGGACGAACTCGGCGCCCATGGTGCGGCCCACCCACTGCATGTACTCGATGGCACCGATGGTGCCGGCCTGACCCTCGAGCGACTGTGTGCCGGTCTCGTACCGACCGGGCGGCACGTCCTTCACCACGCGCAGCTTCCAGGCCGGCAAGGTCGACAGCAATTCCTCGCGGCCCCACAGGATTCCCTGGTGCGGTCCGTAGAACTTGTAGGCCGACGCCACCAGGAAGTCGCAACCGAGTTCCTGAACGTCGATGGCACCGTGGGGTGCGAACTGCACCGCGTCGACGTAGGTCAGCACGCCCGCGGCCCGGTAGCGCTCGCACATGGCCTTCACGTTGTTGATGGTGCCCAGAATGTTGCTGCTGTAGTTGATGGCGGCGAACTTGGTGCGGGGCGTGATGATCTCATCCAATCGCGCGACGTCGATCTCGTACGTGGTGGGGTCGAAGTCCAGGCGCTTCACCACCAAGCCGCGTTCCTCGGCCATGATGCGCCACGGCGACGCGTTTCCGTCGTGCTCCATCTGGGTGAGGATGATCTCGTCACCGGCCTCGAATCGACCCGCCAGCACCCGCGTCATCATGAACGTCAGCGTCGTCATGTTGGCGCCGAACACCACCTCGCGTTCGTTGGAGGCGTTGAAGAAGTCCGCCATCGCGCGGTGCGCCTCGGCCGACGTCTCGGTGGCCAAACGAGACGTGTGGAAGTTGCCGCCCATGTTGGCGTTGAACTCCACCAGCGCCTGCATCATGCGATCGAGCACCGTTCGCGGCACCTGGGTGCCGGCCGGGTTGTCCAAGTAGATGCGGGGCACACCATTGTGCGTGAGTGCCAGTGCGGGGAACTGTTCGCGCACGGCGCCGATGTCGAGAGCCATGAGCCGACAGTAATCCCTGTACCCTCTCACGAGCCATGGAACCGGGTACGAGCATCTTGACGGAGGCCGCGCGTCGACGCACGTTCGCCATCATCAGCCACCCCGACGCCGGCAAGACCAGCCTCACCGAGAAGTTCCTGTTGTACGCCGGCGCGGTGCAGGAAGCCGGTTCGGTGCGCGCCCGCACCGGTCAGCGCTCGGCCACCTCGGACTGGATGGAGATGGAGAAGCAACGCGGCATCTCCATCTCGTCGACCGTGTTGCAGTTCCCGTATCGCGATCACGTTTTCAACCTGCTCGACACGCCGGGTCACCGCGACTTCAGCGAGGACACCTACCGCGTGCTGGCCGCGGTGGACGCGGTCATCATGGTGCTCGACACGGCCAAGGGCATCGAGTCCCAGACGTTGAAGCTGTTCAACGTCTGCCGTTCACGCAACCTGCCGGTGCTGACGTTCTTCAACAAGTTCGATCGTCCCGGACGCGACCCGCTGGA
>SYCH01000266.1 GCA_005787025.1 Actinomycetota bacterium
ATCGGCGACGAGAGCACCGGCTACGAACACTTGGTCAATCGCCGACTCATCGTGGACGACAAGTTCCTCGACCCGACCGCACCCGAATCACTGGTGTACAAGGCGGAGGGCAGCAGGCGCACGCTCGTTTCGGCCATGTTCATGGCCAACGTCGGCGTGGCCATCGATGACCCGACGCTCACCGACTTCGCCGGACCTCTGATGCAGTGGCACGTTCACGACAACCTGTGTTTCCGCAACAATTCCGAGGGGCGTTCCGTCGTGGCCGGAGTGCTGGATGCCAAGGGGCAGTGCCCAGCCGGATCGACCCTTGGGGGTATCGGCATCGCGATGGTTCACGTGTGGATCGCCGCGCACCCGTGCGGACCGTTCGCGGCGCTCGAAGGTGAAGGTGCGGGTCGGGCCGACGTCAGCGACGCCGAGCGCAAGGATCTGTGCGATCACGACCACGCCACGATGTCGTCCGGCTCCACGTCGTCCGGGACAGGATCGACGTCACCCGTGACGACGCCGGCTCCGACCACCACCACTCCCAGTTACAAGGACAACGGTTCGGCGCGCATCACGTTGGCCGGCTTCCCCGGCGTGTCGGCGGCCCAACAGGCCCGTGCCGAGGAACTCGTGTACCAGACGCGCACGATTCTCCCGAAGTTCGCCACCACCGACATCGCGATCGCCAACGGCTACACCAGTATTCAGGATTCCTCCACCGGCGTCGAGCACTACGTCAACTGGTCGTACATCAATGACCAACACGAGTTGAACCCCGATTACCCCGAGAGTTTGGTCTTCCAGGTCGGTCCCGGCGGTCAACGAACCCTGGTGTCGGCGATGTACATGGTGGGTGACGCGTACACGTTGGAGACGGTGCCCGACATCGGTGGATCGCTGACGCAGTGGCACATCCACAACAACCTTTGCTACAGCCAGGATCCGTTCGTCCACGGCTCGACTCGGGTCGTCGGTGTGACATCCGAGAACGGACCGTGCAGCTTCGGGATCAAGTTGAATCCGAACCCGATGATCCACGTCTGGATCAAGCCTCACCCATGCGGCCCGTTCGCCGCGCTCGAGGGGGTCGGAGCGGGCCAGATCAAGCCGGGCGAAGAACGTCTGTGCGATGACGTCCACTCTCACGGCTGATCAGCCGGCCGACGACGAGGGCCCACAAGAAACCGGCCGCGCTCACTGCCAGCACCACCTTGGGCATCGTGGAGGAACCGGATGACTCGATGAGTGGGCCGATACCGGTGGGCACGATCAAGGCCCCGATGGCGGCAGCGCCCACGATCCAGGACGTGGCTTTGGCCGTCAACGACAGTCGCGCGTCGACGAGTGCGATCATGGTCGGATACTGCGGACCGGCGCTCAACCCGTAGAGGGCCGCGCACGACCAGATCGACCACGCCGCGCCATCGGCCACGACCATCACGAGTAGAGCCACCACCGAGGTCGCGCACGACGACACCACGATGACGAGCGGTCTCACCACGCGGTTGACCGGGATCGCCAACAGGCGACCCAATGCGAACGCTCCCCAGAACGTGGCGGTCACCAGCGCCGGCGCCGAGCCCTGGAGGCTCTGGTCCTCGGCGAACGTGAAGATCCAGCCACCGAATCCGATCTCGGCCCCCACGTACAAGAGGAAAAAGAACGCCACCGCGGCGGTGGTCGATGGCGACATTGGTGGTCGGTCGACGTGATCCTCCGCAGTCGGAGCGTCGGGGGCTCGGTGACGGAGCAACAAGGTCGCGCTGATCATTCCGATCACCCCCACCAAGGCCGCCACCAACCACAGACCGTCCGACCACGCCAACGAACGATCGACAGCGAGGGGTGCGATCAGTGCCCCGACGCCGAACATCAGATGGAGAGCGTTCAAGGCGGGACCGGATCGACCGACGCGGGCCCACACCACCATGGTGTTCATTCCCGCGTCGGCGGCACCGGTGGCCGCACCGACCAGGGTCACCCCGGCGGCCACGATCGAATATTCGCCACCAGCGGCGATCAGCGACGCGCCGACCACGAAACCGACCACGCCGATCGCCAACGTGGCATGGCCACCGATCGAATCGATCCATCGACCACCGAGCATCGCGCCCACGAAATTGCCGACGGCACTCAAAGCGAACAGCACACCGATGGCGCCCGCGCCGACATCGAGACGATTTTCGAGGTAGGAAACCGCCGGTCCGAGGATCGACAGTGCCACGCCCATGACGAGCGCGACCCAGAGGTACTGATGAACGGGCTTCAGGGCAAGCTCACGATGGTGACGGTGCCGGTGGCACCGTCGACGGTGACGATCGCACCGTCGGGGATGCGTTCCGTGGCGTCGGTGACGCTGACGACACAGGGCATCCCCAGTTCGCGACTCACGATGATGGCGTGGCTGACCACGGCACCGACATTCACCACCACCGCACCCGCCGGAACGAACAAGGGAGTCCACGCTGGGTCGGTGAACGGGGCGACCAACACCTCGCCCGGCTCGAGAGCCAACGGATCGGCCGGATCCAGAATCACGCGGGCCTTGCCCGTGTACGTCCCGGGAGCACCGGGCATCCCGGACAGCACTTCACCCGCCACCACGGTGGTGGCTTGGGACTCACCCTTTCGAGCCCATGCCGTCAACGGCGGAACGACACCGTTCACGATGAATGGAGGTTCCAGCTCGAAGAGTTCCAGATACTGCCGCTCGCGTTGGGCCAAACGCGCCCGGAATTCATCGGGTCGCTCGACGAACGCATCGAGTTCGTCGGCCAACAACATGCATACCTGTGACTTCGTGTAACCCGCGCGAACCGCAAGGGCCAAGGCCGCCATGCGTACCTCGTGCACCACCTTGATGATGTTGGTCTTGGCGCGTTCGCGCCCCGAGAGATAGAGGTGCGCCGACCGCAAACCCATGTCGAACTGGGCCAACACCTCGGGTTGTCCCGCCAATGCCGAACGCACCCGGGCCTCGGCGGCCTCGCGCAAAGCCGTGTTCTTCCCGTCTCGGCCGACCGGATTCTCCGAATCGGGCGCCCCGCGCATCGCGTCGATCAGGACGGTGGCCAGTTCGGGCTTGGTCTCCCAGGTGTCCGAGCGAATGTCCCACTCGTTCGGACCCCGACTGCCGAATTCACGAATGAACGCGGCGAACTTGGTCCGATACTCCGCGGAGTCCGCGGGCAGTCGCGACATCTCCCACATCGCCCGACTCGGTGCCGCCGAATCGACGTCGCCGATGCTCGTCATCAACGTGAGCACCAACGACGGATCACCGAGAGCGGCCGCGATGGCGCCCAGCGCCCCCAACCCGATCGACGTTCCCGCCGTGGTGTCGAGGTGGTGCTCGAACATCCGGCGCAACAACGCCGTGAACGAACGCATGCGCGCGACGAGAGCGGCCTCATCGAGCTCGGACAGGTCCGGTCTCGCATCGCGCACGGCGTTGGCATCGACCCGATCGACCAGCAGATGCTCGAGTCTCTCGGTGGTCATGGCCCGCATCATCCACTCGCCCAACTTGGCGGTGTTCGACGGGCTGTCGTGCCACGGCTCGGCCACGTACGCGGGAACGTCGGGGTGGGCTCCGAAGTAGGTCGCGTCGATCATCTCGGGCGACAGACCGGGACCCCGCACGCCGAACATGCGAGCCGTGGATCCGTTGATGAACAAGAAGCCCCCGAAGTGGCCGATCACTTCGGGTCGAGTGGGATGCAACTCGTGATCGTCCATCGTTCCGGCACTGAGTTGACTGTCTCGCCAACCCATGATGACACCCGGTTCCCACACCACCGTCCAACACAGCGGACTGCAGGGGTCGGGAAGCACCTCTCCCGCAGTCGCGCGGGTGTACACCGGTAACTTCGCACTCGGCTCCCAATCCGTGATCCAGCGTTCCGGCACCATGGCCCACCCCCAACGATTCGTCCGAGAGATCTCGCGCACCAGCCCCCGCGGTGCTATCCGAACGATAGTCGGCGTGTTGTGTCACACCTCCTCACCCGGTCCGAGATGAATTCGGATCCCTGCTGGGGCAGACTCGGCGGGTGACCTCCTCCCTAGTCCCCGACGATCGCGAGTGGGGTGCCTTCACCGAAAACGGACCGTGGGCTCTCGATCGGGCCGAGCTCGGCTGGATGCCCCTGGTGGACGGACTGCGGTCCGCCGCTCGGGCCGAGGTGCCCGCACTGACCACTCCGCGACGACTTCCTCCGGGGGCGCGCGTGATCACGGTGGCGCGCCAGATCGGCGGCGCGATCGTGCCGTGGTTCGCCAAGAAGAAGCGCGGGCGCTACGCCGATCCCGCCGACAGCCGAGCCGATGTGTCGCGTCGCCTGCGTCACGCCGTGGAGACCCTAGGCCCTACCTACATCAAGTTGGGCCAGATCATCTCCAGCGGTGAAGGACTCTTCCCCGCCGAACTCGTCGAGCAATTCAAACTGTGTCGCGATCAGGTTCCCGCCGAGCCATTCACGACCGTACGCGTCACCGTCGAACAGGACCTCGGAGCCCGGTTGGAGGACGTGTTCGAGTGGTTCGACGAGAAGGCCTTGGCCGCCGCATCCATCGCCCAGGTTCACGCGGCGCGACTGCGCACGGGCGAGGACGTGGTGGTGAAGGTGCAGCGTCCCAACGTGGCCCACCTCGTGCGCCAGGATCTCACCGTCATGGCGTGGATCGCACCGCACTTGGTCGGACGCATTCCCATCGCCGCCCTCGCCAATCCCCCGGCACTGGTCGAACTGTTCGCCGAGACCATCGTCGAG
>SYCH01000267.1 GCA_005787025.1 Actinomycetota bacterium
CGGCGTGGCCATCACTGGCGGTTTCGAATTGGCCCTGAACTGCGACTTCCTGGTGGCGTCGGAGCACGCCAAGTTCGGCGACACCCACGCCCGCGTCGGGGTGATGCCCGGTTGGGGTCTCACCGTGCTGTTACCTCAGGCCATCGGGGTGCGACGAGCCCGAGAGATGAGCATGACGGGCAACTTCATGCTGGCCGACGAGGCCCTGTCTCGCGGGCTGGTGAATCACGTGGTGCCCCACCAAGAACTGCTGGCGTTCACGCGTCGATTGGCCCTCGACATCATCGGAAACGACCAGCCCGGAGTACGGCAAATCCGTCGCACATACGCGACCATCCACGCCGAGGCCGCCGGCTGGGAGATCGAGGCCCGCGACGGCGCCCAATGGCGCAACGAGCAGTTTTCCCCCGAAAAAGTGGCCGCCCGTCGCGAGGCGATCCAAAACCGAGGCCGCCGCCAGTAGGGACGTGATCGAGCGAGATGTGCCGATGATGTAAGGTTCGGCATCCAATTCGCCGGACAACCTCGTTCGACGACCTAGGGGAGGAATCAACCACATGCGCAAGAATGCACGACTGCTGGCGGCTTCGCTGGCGGCTCTCGGCCTCTTCGCCACCGCTTGCGGCGGCGATGACGGCGAATCGTCCAGCGACCTGATCGCAGGTATCGCGTTCGACACCGGTGGCCGTGGCGACGGCACCTTCAACGACTCGGCCGCCCTCGGTGGCGAGTGCGCCGCCGAAGCGACCGGTGCGGAAATCAAGGAACTCGAGGCGAACGTCGACGAGGACCGCAAGGCCAACCTCGAGTTGTTGGTCGAAGGTGGCGCCAAGGTCATCGTGGGTGTGGGCTTCATGTTCACCGATCCCATGGGTGAAGTCGCCGCCGCCAACCCCGACGTGTCGTTCGGCATCGTCGATTCGGTGGTCGAGGCCGACAACGTGTCGAGCCTGGTGTTCGCCGAGGAGCAGGGTTCGTTCCTGGTCGGTGCCGCCGCCGCGTTGAAGAGCGAGACCGCCACCATCGGCTTCATCGGTGGTCAGGAGATCGACCTCATCAAGAAGTTCGAGGCCGGCTACACCGCGGGTGCCAAGTACATCAACCCCGACATCGTCGTGGAGGTTGCGTACCTCGGACCCGCCGGTGACAACAGCGCCTGGGGCAACGTCGACGGCGCCAAGGAAATCGCCGCCGGTTGGTACGCCGCGGGTGCCGACATCATCTACACCGCCGCTGGTGGTTCGGGTGCGGGCACCATCCAGGCCGCCATCGAGGCCGACGCTTGGGCGATCGGTGTCGACAGCGACCAGTACCTCACCTCCGGTGACCCCGATGCCCAGAAGCACATCCTCACCTCGATGCTGAAGCGCGTCGATGTCGCCGTGTGCGAGACCATCAAGGCCGTCGCCGCTGGTGACACCTCCGGTGGCTTCAAGGTGTTCGATCTGAGCAACGACGGCGTGGGCTACGCCACCTCTGGTGGATACGTCGACGACATCACCGCTCAGCTCGACGAGATCAAGGCCGCGATCATCGCGGGCGAGATCGAGGTGCCCACGGCTCCCTGATCGGGAACCAGCGGACTCGATCCGCGATCAGCAGTACGCGAGAGCCCGGGTCGTCGACCCGGGCTCTCTGCTATAACTGGTCGATCACTTCGAGGGGAACCATGTCGGAACAAGCGCAAGCGCGCGGCGACTTCGCGGTCGAATTGCGTGGCATCACCAAGACCTTCCCCGGCGTCATCGCCAACCACGACGTGAACCTCTCGGTGCGCCCCGGCACGATCCACGCCATCGGCGGCGAGACCGGCGCCGGCAAGAGCACGTTGATGAAGACCTTGTACGGAATGCACCAACCCGACGAGGGATCCATCACGGTAGACGGTGTCACCAGCACCTTCCGATCCCCCACCGACGCCATCGCCGCCGGAATCGGCATGGTTCACCAGCACTTCATGCTGGCCGACAATCTCACGATCACCGAGAACATCATCCTGGGCAACGAACCCACCACGTCGCGCGGTCGCATCGACTTCGCCGCGGCCCACGCCCGCATCGGCGAACTCATGACCACCCTCGGGGTGGATTTCGACCTCGACGCTCCGGTGTCCAGCCTCGGCGTGGGGCAACGCCAACGCGTCGAGATTCTCAAGGTGCTGTATCGCGGCGCGCGCATCCTGATCCTCGACGAACCAACCGCCGTTCTGGTGCCCCAGGAGGTCATCGAGCTCTTCGTCACGCTGAAACGCTTGGTCGCCGAGGGGGCCACGGTCATCTTCATCTCGCACAAACTCGACGAGGTGTTGGCCAATTGTGACGAGATCACGGTCATTCGTCAGGGCACCACCGTCGCGCGCACGTCACCGCGGGAAACCGACCGTCGCGGATTGGCCGAATTGATGGTGGGTGGTGATCTTCCGGATCCCTCGGGCCGTGACACTCATGTTCGCGACTCGGTGTTGCTGGAAGTCGCGGCCGTCGACGTGGCGGGAACGGCCGTCGGATCCAAGTTGGCTCTCGATCAGGTCTCGTTGCGCGTCCGATCCGGCGAAATCGTCGGTATCGCCGGGGTGGAAGGCAACGGGCAGTTCGAATTGTGCGAGGCGATTCTCGGCCTCGTCCCGACGGTTCGCGGGTCGGTGTCCATGGGGGGTCGGGACATTTCCCACACGCCGACGCGCGAACGCATCAACGCGGGACTCTCGTACATTCCGTTCGACCGCCACCGCGAGGGCTTGTTGCTCGATGCTCCATTGTGGGAGAACACGTTCCTCGGTCGCGAGGACAATCGACGACTGACGTCGGGTTTGTTCACACGTCGTCGAGCGATCGAGGCCGACAGTCGCGCCATCATCGACCGTTTCGGTGTGCGCACACCGAGTGAGCAGGTGCCGGCCTTCGCGCTCTCCGGGGGGAACCAGCAAAAACTGGTGGTCGGACGGGAGATGGCCAGCGATCCCAAGGTCCTGTTGGCCGCGCACCCCACCCGCGGAGTCGACGTCGGCGCCCAGGCCGCCATCTGGGACGAGCTGCGTCGCGCCCGCGACAACGGTCTGGGGGTGTTGTTGGTCAGCGCCGACCTCGAGGAACTCATCGGCCTGAGCGACACCATCCTCGTCATGTACGACGGGCGCATCACGGCGCAACTCGATCCGGCCGAGGCCACCCCGGAGATGTTGGGCACGTACATGACCGGCGAAGTGCAGGGGGCCCGAGCGTGAACCGTCAGAAATTGCAGCGCGTGCTGGTGACGTCGGCCAGCTCGGTCCTGGCGATCATCGTGGCCCTGGTCATCTGCGCCGTCATCCTGCTCATCACGGGCAAGGATCCGGTGAAGGCGTACTCGACGCTCTTCGGCGCGGCCGGCGAGACGAAGGTCTTGCAAGGAATGCTCAACCGCGCGACCCCGCTCATGATCTCGGCGGCCGCGGTGGCCATCGGATTCAAGATGAACCTCTTCAACATCGGCGTCGAGGGTCAGATGCGCGTGGCTCTGTTGTCGACGGCGGTCATCGGCGGAGCCGTGGACCTCCCCGCCCCGCTGCACATCGCGTTCTGCTTCATCGTCGCCATGGCCAGCGGCGCACTGTGGTCCGGAATCGCCGGTTGGTTGAAGGTGAAGCGAAACGTGAACGAGGTGATCTCCACGATCATGCTGAACTTCATCGCCCTCAGCGTCGTGGCTTGGTCGTTCGACACCTTTTTCCGCCTCGACAAGGAAGGCGAATCCACCAGCCTCTTGGTGAAGACCAAGGATCTGCCACGGAGTGCCTGGTTCCCCGACCTGGTCGATCGACGACTGAACGGGATGCTGATCGTGGCTATCGTCATCCTGATCTTGTTCTGGGTCCTGGTCTGGAAGACGAAGTTCGGATTCCAATTGCGCGCCTCGGGAGCCAACTCCGGGGCGGCGCGCGCCACCGGTGTGAACCCCAAGCGCATGGTCTTCATCTCCATGTTGATCTCTGGTGCGCTCGCCGGACTGGTGGGCATGCGCGCGCTCATGGGCGACGTGCACGCGTACCAAAACAACCTCGCTGAGCAACAGGGCTTCAACGGCATCGCCGTGGCGCTGCTCGGGCGAAATCACCCGGTCGGCATCTTCTTCTCCGCCTTGCTCTTCGGTTTCCTCGGTGAGGCGTCCGGACGCCTGCAGCTGGAGGACATCCCCAAGGAGATCGTCACCATCATGACCGGCATCATCGTGCTGGCGGTGGTGATCATCAACGAAGCGGTCAAGCGTTGGGACGATCGCAGAATCCAACGACGCGCCGCGGCGATGGTCGAGGCGGCGGCGTGAGCGCGAACACCGTCATCTCGTCCTTGAGCCCCGCACGCCGAGCGATTCTCATGTCGCTCGGTTTCGTGTTGGTCCTCTCCATCGTTCGCGTCGTCACCAACACCGACGACCTCACGAGTTCGGGAACCATTTCATCCACGTTGCGGGTGGCCACTCCGATCCTGCTGGCCGGACTCGCCGGCTTGTGGGCCGAACGCGCGGGCATCGTGAACATCGGCATCGAGGGCATGATGATCGTGGGCTCGTGGCTCGGTGGCTTCGGCGCCTGGAAGTGGGGATCGTGGGCCGGCATCGGTCTGGCGTTGGTCGGCGGAGCCCTGGTGGGCCTCATCCACGCCGTGGCCACGGTCCGATTCAACGTCGATCACGTGGTGTCGGGCATCGCCATCAACATCCTCGCCGGAGGTGCCACCGAATACCTCTCCATCATCGCGTTCAAGAACAACGGTGGTGGCGAGAGTCAGTCACCCAACGGAAAGGGCGGTTACGGAACCTTCGACATGCCGTTCCTCAGTGGTGGCCACATTGGCGAATGGAAAAGTCCCGATCTACTGGGATGGTTGGAAAACAAGCACGACATCCCTCTCGTTCCCGACCTGGCGGCGTTCCTCCGCGGCGTGTCGAGCGACGTGTACGTCCCGACACTGGTGGCGTTGGCCATCGTCCCGCTGACGGCGTGGGTTCTGTGGCGAACGCGCTGGGGTCTGCGCCTGCGTTCGAGCGGCGAATCACCACGGGCCGGCGAGAGCCTCGGGGTGCCGGTGGTGCGCCTGCGATATCAAGCCATGGCCATCAGCGGTTCGTTGGCCGCGTTCGGCGGCGCGTACCTGTCGTGCGTTCTCACCAGTACCTACCGCCAAGGACAAACGGGGGGCCGCGGCTTCATCGGTTTGGCCACCACCATTTTCGGCAACTGGAACCCGGTCGGTGTTCTCCGGGGCGCGATCCTGTTCGGTTTCCCGACCGCGCTCAAGTTCCGTGACGCCAAGAACGTTCCCGCGCTGTTGTTGGTGACCGCCATCGTGTTGGCACTGGCCAGCGTGTTGCTCGTGTCGCGTCGCAAGTCACTGGCCGCCGTCGGCGCCGGGTTCGGAGCGGCACTGGCGTTGTTCACCTGGATCACCGTGGACGAGGTGCCCTCGGAGTTCGTGGCCGCCACGCCCTACATCGTGACCATCATCGTCCTGGCCGGAGCGCGGCAACAGTTGCGCCCACCGGCGCACGCCGGGCAGTCGTACCGCCCCGGCGAGAATCACTGATTCAGCGGACGTCACCCAACTCGGCGACGGCACGCACCTCGATGCCTCCGCGCGGACGTTGGGTCAACGTCACCCGGACACCCGTGGGCTGAGCGGTGCCCATGATCTCGCCGGCGATCTCGGCCGCCAACGCCTCGGCGAACACCGCCCGATCGCGGAAGTTCCATAGATACAGCTTCAGACTCTTGGATTCCACACACCACGCGGCGGGACGATATTCGATGACCACGTGCGAGAGGTCGGGTTGGCGGGTGACCGGACACATCGACGCCAGTTCGTCGGTGGTGAAGGTCACCACCGACACGTTGGCGGGGGCGGGGAAGACCTCGACGTGGTCGATCGCCTCACGAACAGTGGAGCCCAGGACGGTGAGGCGCTCGTGGGTCGTGTCGGTCGCGTTCTCTTTCATCGCCGAACAGCGTATGGGGCTTTCGTCATGTCCGCACCCACGCACCGGTGCGGGATGGACCCCCTAGAATTCGACCATGGGACCGGTCCTCTCCGAATCACAGATCGCCGATTACCGCCGCGACGGATTCCTGGTGATTCCCGACTTCGCCGACGCCACGGCCTGCCGATCCCTCAAGGCTCGCGCCGAGGAGATCCTGCACGCGTTCGACCCCGAGTCCCATCGCAGCGTCTTCACCACCAACGAGCAGAGTCGTCACGCCGACCGTGAATTCATCGAATCGGCGAACGGCATCCACTGCTTCTTCGAGGAGGAGGCCTTCGACGAGCAGGGTCGGCTACGCCAACCCAAGGAGCTGAGCGTCAACAAGATCGGTCATGCCATGCACGACCTCGACCCCGTCTTCGCCGATTTCACCTACACGGAGAAGTTGGCCGGCGTCGCCGCCGACATCGGGATGCCCGACGCCCTCGCTCTGCAAAGTATGTACATCTGTAAGCAGCCCCGCATCGGCGGTGAGGTCGGCTGTCATCAGGACGCCACCTTCCTGTTCACCGATCCGGTGACGGTCACCGGATTCTGGTTCGCCATCGAGGACGCCACCCTGGAGAACGGATGCTTGTGGGCGCTGCCCGGCGGGCACCGCACGACCTTGCGCAAGAAATTCGTGCGCAACTCCGCCAACGACGGCGCCACCTTCGACGTTCTCGACCCCGACCCGTTGCCCGAGGCGCCCGGCGATCTCGTCCCCCTCGAGGTGTCGGCCGGAACGATGGTCGTGCTTCACGGCTTGTTGCCCCACTGGAGCGACGTGAACCGCAGCGACAAGAGCCGCCACGCGTATTCCGTGCACTGCATCTCCGCCTCGGCTGATTACCCGTCATGGAACTGGTTGCAGCGTTCGTCCGAACTGCCCTTGCGCCGATTGAGTGACATGGCGGGCGCCAGATGAGCGAGGTCCTGCAGCGCGCGCCCAAGGTCCTGCTGCACGATCACCTCGACGGCGGGCTACGCCCCGAAACGGTTGTCGAACTGGCCACCGAATACGGCTATCGCGGCCTCCCCACCACCGACGTGAGCGACCTCTCGAAATGGTTCCATCGTGGCGCCAAGCGCAACGACCTCGTTCTGTACCTGGAAACCTTCGCCCACACCGTGGGAGTCATGCAGGACAAGGACGCCATCGAGCGCGTGTCGTACGAATGTGCTCGCGACCTGGCCGCCGACGGCGTGGTGTACGCCGAGGTGCGCATGGCTCCCGAACTGTGCACCGAGAAGGGCCTCACCCTCGACGAGGTGATGCAGGCCATCATGGACGGATTCGCCCGCGGTTCGAGCGGCACCGACCTCACCGTCTACGCCATCTGCTCGGCGATGCGCACGGCACGACGCAGCCTGGAGATCGCCGAGCTGGCGGTGCGCTGGCGCGATCGCGGCGTGGTCGGTTTCGACATCGCCGGCGCCGAGGCCGGTCATCCCCCGACGCGTCACCTCGAGGCCTTCAATCACGTTCAGCGCGAGAACTTCCACTCCACCATCCACGCCGGAGAGGCC
>SYCH01000005.1 GCA_005787025.1 Actinomycetota bacterium
CCGCGAGCATCGCATCGCCTTCGTCAACGGTCTGTGGGACGGCCAACGCGAGCACATCCACCTCGTGAACGTTCCCGAACGCTTCGAGCCCGCTCCCGCCATGACGTGGGACGAACTCAACGCCGAGTATCTCTTCGAGGTTCGTTGGTGGCACCGCGACGAAATTGCCGCGTCCGACGCCGTCTTCGCCCCCGCGACATTGGCCCATCACCTCGCAAGCCTCTTGGATCACGGAATACCTCGAGAGCCGGTGGACGTCGGGGTCTAGAGTCGAACCCGTGCCTGACATCGGTTCCATCATCACGTTCGGCGTCGCGTCCATCGCGTTGTTGCTCATCCCCGGTCCGGCGGTCATCTACATCCTCAACCGCAGCGTCAGCGACGGTCGCGAGGTCGGTTTGGCCGCGGTCGCCGGTCTCGAGCTGGGCAACATGGTGCACGTCGTCGCGGCCAGCGCCGGATTGTCGGCGGTGTTGGCCACCTCGGCCACCGCGTTCAACACGATGAAGTGGCTGGGCGCCGGGTATCTGGTGTTCGTCGGCGTGCGCACCCTCCTGATGCGTCCGCCCACCATGTCCGGTGATTCCACGTCGGTCACGCTGAAGCGTTCCTTCACCCAAGGGGTGGTGGTCAACACGTTGAACCCCAAGGTGGCACTCTTCTTCGTCTCGTATCTTCCGCAGTTCATCGACGCCGACAAGGGCGCCGCGTGGTCGCAGGCACTCGTCTTGGGCACCGTGTTCGTGCTCATCGGTTGTTGCACCGACGGCATGTACGCCCTCACCGCCAGCGCACTGCGCAACAAGTTGCTCACCGGTCGCACCCTGCCCATCGTCCAGCGCTACGTGGCCGGAACCGTGTTCGTCGCCCTCGGCGTGATGGCCGCCACCACGTCACCGGCGTCGAGCAAGTGACCGCCGTCGAAACCGTCGCCGCCCCCCGGGCCGACCTCGGTCGATTGGCGATTCCCGGACTCATCTGGGGCACGTCGTTCTATTTCATCGCCGAAGGCCTGAAGGCGTTCCCTGCCGCGATGATCACCCCGATGCGTCTCGCCTTCGGCTTCGCCACTTTGGCGTTGGTGCCCGCGGCCCGCGTGCGACTGCCCCGTGACGCGTGGCCCCGACTGATCCTGTTGGCCGTCATCTGGATGGCGGTGCCGTTGACGATGTTCCCCTTCGCCGAGGAGCGCGTGGCATCCAGCGTGGCCGGCATGTTGAACGGTGCCATTCCACTGTTCGTGGCCTCGGTGGCCACCTTCGTCTACAAGCGCCGACCGTCGAAGGCTCAGTTGTACGGACTGGGCGTGGGGTTCGTGGGGGTGGTGGCGATCGCGTTGCCCACCCTCGGCGAAGGATCGTCCAGTGCGGCGGGCATCGGGCTGATCTTCATCGCTCTGGCCTGTTACGGCTTCGCGCTCGATCTGGCCGCGCCGTTGCAACAGCGATACGGATCGCTTCCCGTTCTGTGGAACGCGCAGTTCGTGGCGCTGGTGTTGGTGATCCCCTTCGCCCTTGGGTCGGTGGACGAGGTGGAGTTCGCGTGGAAGCCCTTCCTCATGATCGGCGCGCTCGGCGTGTTCGGCACCGCTCTCGCCTACGTGGTGATGGCCGCCAACGCCGGCCGGTTCGGCAGTACCCGCGCCTCGGTGACCACGTATCTCATTCCGGTGGTGTCGTTGATCCTGGGTGCCGTGATCCTCGACGAGTCCGTCGCGGTGCTGTCGATCGTGGGTTCGGCCATCACCTTGTGGGGTGCGTGGCTGGCCGGCCGTCAACGCTGACCTCCCTGTCGTCATCCCGTCAGCGGAAGTTGCGACTGGACGTTCCCACGGCCACCTCGAGCGGTGTCATGTGCTCGGCCACGATGTTCACCACGCCCTCGACGCGTTCCAACCGACCCCGCACCAACAAGGCCGCCGCACCGCGCGCCACCGGACGAAAGCGCTTCCAACAACCCACCGACACCACGATGTTGATGAGGCCGGTCTCGTCCTCGAGGTTCATGAACGTGGTTCCCTGTGCGGTGGCCGGTCGCTGACGATGGGTGACCACACCGGCCACCCACACCTTGGTGGCGTCGACGGTGGCCAGTCGCTCGGCGGTGACCACCCCCATCTCGTTCAGACGCTCGCGCAGGAACTGCGTGGGGTGTCCGGTGGGTGCCACCCCGGTGGCCCACAGATCGGCCACCGCCACCTCGATGGGTTCCATTCCGGGCAACGTGGGTGCGGTGGTGGCCGTGGCCAGCCCGGGCAGACGATCCACCCGGGACTGCGCAGCCGCCCCCGCGGCCCACAGGGCCTCGCGTCGTTCCATGGCGAAGCACTCCGAGAACAGGCCACCGGTGGCCATGGCTTCCAGTTGGGCCAACGTGATCTCGGGAACGCGTCGCACCAGATCCTCGATGTCGCGGTAGTCGCCGTGTTCCACTCGTTCGCGCTCGATGTGTTCGGCCAACTCGGAACCGACACCGCGCACCGACCCGATGCCCAATCGCACGGCGAAACCGCCGTGGCTGTCGGGGCACACCTCCAAGGTGGCACCGGCCACCGACGCGCACAGATCCGGGGTGCGCACCACCACCCCGTGTCGACGCGCGTCCTGCGCCAGTGAATGCGGGCTCCAGAAGCCCATCGGTTGCGCGTTCAACAGACCGGCGTAGAACGCCGCCGGTTGGTGCAGTTTCAACCACGACGACGCGTACACCAGATACGCGAAGGACACCGAGTGGCTCTCGGGGAAGCCGTAGTTGGCGAAGGCCGCCATCTTGTCGAAGATCATGTCGGCGATGTCGCCGGTGATACCGCGTTCGGCCATGCCCTCGTACAAACGCGAACGTAGACGTTCCATGCGTTTCCGACTGCGCTTGGACCCCATGGCCTGACGCAGTTGATCGGCCTCCGACGGCGTGAACCCCGCCACGTCGATGGCCATCTGCATCAACTGTTCCTGGAACAACGGAATGCCCAACGTCTTGCCCAGGCTGTTCTCGAGCAACGGATGCAGATACGTGATGGGTTCTTGCCCGTTGCGTCGACGGATGTACGGATGCACCGAACCGCCCTGGATGGGTCCGGGTCGGATGAGGGCCACCTCCACCACCAGGTCGTAGAAGCGTCGCGGCTTCAGCCGTGGCAGGGTGGCCATCTGCGCGCGCGACTCGATCTGGAAGACGCCCACGGTGTCGGCGCGACACAACATGGCGTACACGTCGTCGTCCTGGGGCAAGGTGGCCAGATCGATCTCGACACCGGTGTGTTCGTGCACCAGATCGACGGCCCCGTGCAACGCCGACAACATGCCCAGTCCCAACAAGTCGAACTTCACCAACCCGGCCGCCGCGCAGTCGTCCTTGTCCCACTGCAGCACGCTGCGATCGCGCATGCGACCCCACTCCACCGGGCACACCTCGATCACCGGCCGGTCGCAGATGACCATGCCGCCGGAGTGGATGCCCAGGTGTCGCGGGGCGTCCTCGATCTCCATGGCCATCTCCAACACCAGCGGGGGGATGTCGTGTTCGGGACGGCCGTCGGGACCGGCCTGTGGTGCCATGGCGTCGATGCGGCCCCACATGTCCATCTGCTTGGCCCAGGCGTCCTGCTGGCCGGGCGCGTAACCGAGGGCGCGTGCCATGTCGCGCACCGCCGAACGCGCGCGGTAGGTGATGACGTTGGCCACCTGTGCCGTGTGATGGCGTCCGTAACGTCCGAACACGTACTGGATCACTTCTTCACGACGACCACTCTCGATGTCGATGTCGATGTCGGGCGGACCGTCGCGCTCGGGCGACAGGAAGCGTTCGAACAACAGGCCGAGCGACACCGCGTCGGCCTTGGTGATGCCGAGCGAATAACACACGGCACTGTTGGCCGCGCTCCCCCGCCCCTGGCAATAGATGTCGGCGCGCTCACAGAACTGCACGATGTCCCACACCACGAGGAAGTAGCCGGCGAAGCCCAGTGTCTCGATCACCCCCAGTTCGTGATCGATGGTGCGCCACGCGCGAGCGCGCAGACTGAGATCTTCGCCGTCGCGGGGTCGTTCGCCGTAACGCCGCGTGGCCCCCTGCTCGGTGAGCCGGCGCAGGAACTGCATCTCGGTCAACCCGTCGGGGCAGGGGTACGGCGGCAACTTCGGCGCCACCAACGACAGATCGAAAGCCGCCGCCGCGCCCACCTCGGCGGCGGCCTCGACCACCCCCGGATACCGGGCGAAACGGCGCATCTGTTCGGCACCACTGCGCACGTGCGCCGATGCCGCCGCCGGTAACCACGGATCCATGTCGTCCAAACTGCACCGCTGGCCCACCGCCGCCATGGCGGTGGCCAGACGACGGCGCGCCGGTGTCGTGTAGTGCACGTTGTTGGTGGCCACGCAGCGCACGTCGGCGCGCGCCGCCAGTTCGGCCAGGGCGTCGTTGCGCGCGCTGTCGAGCGGTTCGCCGTGATCCCACAACTCGACGAGCACGCGATCGCGACCGAACGCGTCGGTCAGCCG
>SYCH01000268.1 GCA_005787025.1 Actinomycetota bacterium
CCAAAAATTGTTCGACGACGCATCGAAGGTTCCTCCTGTCGTGCATCCGATGGTGCGCATCCATCCCGGCACCGGCCGACCGAGCTTGTTCGTTAACCCCGGTTTCACCACGCACGTCGCCGGCTTCTCGCGCATCGAGAGCGAAAACCTGTTGAGGATGTTGTACGAGCACGCCACGCAACCCGAGTTCGTGTTGCGACATCGTTGGCAGCCCGGTGACGTGGTGATCTGGGACAACCGCGCCACCATGCACTACGCCACCGACGACTACGGCACGGCCGAGCGACGCATGCGTCGCGTCACCATCCGCGGCGGCAAGGCCGTCGGACCCGACGGATTCGAGAGCACGGTCGTGAACGACCCGTTGCTGGCGGTGCGCTGAACTCGTCCGCGGTTCAGGAACAGAAGACGTCTCAGGAATTCAGGGGAATCGACAAAGTCTGATTCTCGCTGGCCGCGATGACCTCGATGCCGTGAGGCTCGCAGGCACGGCGGGCACGGTTCAAGAAATCGTCCACGGCGTCGTCGCCCCGTACCGGATCGTGGTGGAACAGAGCCAAGCGCTTCACCTTGCACTCGATGGCCACCCACACCGCGTACTCCATGGTGCAGTGACCCCAGTTGCTCTTGCCCACGAATTCTTCGGGCGTGTACTGAGCGTCGTGGATCAGGAGATCGGCGCCGGTGCACAACTCGCGCGCACCGTCGGTGATGCCCATCGACCCGTCCTCGGGCATCTGGTGATCAGGTAGGTACACGACGCTGGTGTCGCGATGCGTGACGCGATAACCCAACGTGTTACCGACATGGGGCACCAAGCGACTCATCACGTCGAGTCCACCGATCGAGAAGTCGTCGTCGGCCACGTCGTGGAAGACGAAGGTCCCCGGCAGATCGGTGACGCTCACCGGAAACATGGGGGGCTTGATGATGGACTCGAACACCTCTCGGACCGTTCGGCCGTCTTCTTGGACCGGACCGAAGATGTCGAAATGCGCGCCGTCGCGCAAGGTGGGCACGAAGAACGGCAGCCCCTGCACGTGGTCCCAATGCATGTGCGTCAGCAGACACGTGCCCTTGAACGGACCGGTGGCCGGAATGCGATCACCGCAATAACGAAGTCCGGTGCCCAGATCGAACACCAAGGGGTCGTGTCCGGGTACGACGAGACCGACGCACGACGTGTTGCCGCCGTACCGCTTGGTGTCATCGCCATGGCACGGCGTCGAACCGCGAACCCCAAAGAACGTGACAACGAAATCGTTGACCCCCTCGATGTATGGGACGCTAAATGACGAACGGGTGCATTGTGAACGGGAGCCGACCCGTCGGGCTGGTGACGTTGGTCGCAGTCGGGGTGCTCCGGGGGTCGCGTCGAGGGGTACGGTTTGCCCATGGCAGCAACCCCGGGCATCACCACGCACACCACCACGGTGGACGGTCTCGACCTGACCTACCTGGCGTGCGGTCTTGATAATCCGGGACCCTTGGCGGTCTGCCTGCACGGATTTCCCGATTCGGCCCACACCTGGCGTCATTTGCTGCCCCGTCTGGCCGACGTCGGGTATCGCGCGGTGGCGCCGTTCCTGCGGGGATACGCACCCACTGCCGTGCCCGCCGACGGCCGATTCCAGACCGCGGCTTCGGCGCTCGACGCCATCGGTCTGCACACCATCCTCGGTGGCGACTCGCGCGCGGTGATCATCGGGCACGACTGGGGTTCCATCATCACCAACATCGCGGCCGCCCACCGACCCGATCTGTGGTCGAAGGTGGTCATGTCGGCGGTGCCACCGGGCAACGCGGTGGGCATGGCCTTCGTCACGAACCTCGCGCAGATCAAGCGCAGTTGGTACATGTTCTTCTTCCAGCATCCCCTGGCCGACATGGTGGTCGGCGCGAACGACCTCGCGTACATCGACATGCTCTGGAACGACTGGTCACCGGGTTTCGACGCCACCGAGGAACTCGCGTTGCTGAAGCCCAGTCTGCGTGACCCCGCCAATCTGCAAGCCGCGCTCGGCTACTACCGCGCCACCATCGGCGCGGGGTACAACGATCCCGAACTCCAGGACGTGCAAGCCAAGTCCACCGTGATCCCGTCGCAACCGTTGTTGTACCTGCACGGCGTCACCGATGGTTGCATGGGCCTCGAGGTGGCGCGATTCGCCGCCGCCGAACTTCCGGCCACCGCACGCGCGGAGTTCGTCGACGGCGCCGGACACTTCCTGCACCTGGAACGACCCGACCACGTGAACGACATCATCGTGAAGTTCCTCGGTGAGTGACACCGGGAATGACACGGTGAGTGACACGGGGAATGACACGGTGAGCGAGATGAATGCACCCGTTCTTCCCGACGGTCTCGTCATCGTGGTGAAGCGCGAATGCGAGACGTGCCGCATGGTGGTGCCGGTCGTCACCCAACTGCGTGGTTCGGGAACGACCGTCACCTTGTACGTCCAGGACGATCCGAGCTTTCCCGAGGGCCTGAACGCCACTCACGATGCCGACCTCGCCGTGAGTTGGCATTCCGACATCGAGACAGTGCCCACCGTGATGCGGGTGAAGAACGGCGTCGAGGTCGAGCGCACGGTGGGCTGGGTGCGCGACGAATGGGAACGCGTCACCGGGATCTCCGGCCTCGGCCCCGATCTGCCGGCGTTCCGCCCCGGTTGTGGTTCGCTGAGCGTGGACCCCGATCTGGTGGACCGATTGCGCGTCCGCTTCGGTGGCTCGGTGCTCGGTGCCCGACGCGTGGAGGTTGCCGATCTCGAGGACGAGTTCGAGGCCATGTTCGATCGCGGTTGGACCGATGGACTCCCGGTGGTGCCGCCCACCGAGCAACGCGTGATGCGCATGCTGCAAGGAACCACGCGCCCGCCGACGGACGTGGTCGCCGTCGTGCCCCCGGACCTCGTCGAAGTGACCGTCGAGAAGATCGCCATCAACGCGGTGATGGCGGGTTGCAAGCCGGAATACCTGCCGTGGGTGATCGCCGGAGTCGAGGCCGTGTGCAACGACACCTTCAACATTCACGGCGTGTTGGCCACCACCATGCCCGTGGGCCCGGTGATCGTGTGCAACGGACCCGGCACCCGTGCCATCGGCATGAACAGTGGCATGAACGTCTTCGGCCAGGGCAACCGTGCGAACCTCACCATCGGCCGCGCCATCCAGTTGGTCATTCGCAACGTGGGCGGCGGTCGTCCGGGCGAAGTGGACCGCGCCACGCACGGCAACCCCGGCAAGATCTCCTTCTGCTTCGCCGAGGACGAGATCGGTTCGCCCTGGACCTCACTGGCCGCCAGCCGGGGCATCGCGCCGGACACCGACGCGCTCACCGTGTTCCCGGGTGAGGGTCCAAGATGCGTGGTGGACCAACTGGCCCGCGACCCCGAGAGTCTCACCAACACTTTCGCCGCCTGTCTGCGCACGCTGCACAATCCGAAATCCGTGCTGGCCTTCGACGTGATCGTGGTGATGGGCCCCGAGCACGCGCGGGTCTACGCCGAGGCGGGATGGGATCGCGAGCGCGTTCTCGAGGAATTGCACGCTCGGTTGCAGATCCCGGGCGACGACTTGGTGCGCGGTGCGCACGGCATCGCCGAGGGAGTTCCCGAACGCCTGCGAGGGATGAC
>SYCH01000059.1 GCA_005787025.1 Actinomycetota bacterium
GAACGCCGCCGCGATGTACTTGGCCTCACCGGCGGGATTGGTGAGCTTCAAGATGAGCATGTGCTCGGCCAACCAACCGTCGTCGCGGGCCATCACCGAAGCGATGCGCAACGCGAAGCACTTCTTGCCCAGCAGGGCGTTGCCACCGTAACCCGAACCGTACGACCAGATCTCGCGGGTCTCGGGGAAGTGCACGATGTACTTGTTGTCGGGGTTGCACGGCCACGCCGAGTCTTTCTGGCCCGGCTGCAACGGAGCGCCCACCGAGTGCAGGCACGGCACCCACTGGCCGTCGCCCAACACGTCGAGCGCGCCTTGGCCCATGCGGGTCATGATGCGCATGTTGGTGGCCACGTACGCCGAGTCGGTCAGCTGCACTCCGATGTGCGCGATGGGCGAACCGAGCGGGCCCATGCTGAACGGCACCACGTACATGGTGCGACCCCTCATGCATCCGGCGTACAGACGCTTCATCTCGTCGCGCATCTCGGCGGGCTCGCGCCAGTTGTTGTTCGGGCCGGCATCGTCCTTGTCGGCGGAACAGATGAACGTGCGATCCTCGACTCGGGCCACGTCGCCCGGGTCACTGTGCGCCCAGTAGCTGTTCGGACGCTTGGCTTCGTCGAGCTTGGTGAACACTCCGGCGTCGACCAACACCCCACACAGGCGCTCGTACTCTTGCGCGCTGCCATCGCACCAGTAGATGTCATCGGGCTGCATCACCGCGGCCCATTCGGCCACCCACTTCTTCAGACGCTCGTTGTTGCTGGTGCCGGCCATGATGTGCTCCTTCGGCGTGGGGTCGCCTTGGATGATGGTGTGGTGGGTCAGGTCAGTAGCCCGGGGTACCCATATCGGACTCCGAACCTAGGCGCAGGCGGGTCGCCAGGCCCTCATCGTTCACGTCAAATACGACACGCTGGCCGGGTCGCAACATACGGAAGATGCTTCCCTCCAAGGCGTCGGCGGCCATTTCCAGTTCGCCGAGATCGGTGTCACGCAGGATCAGGCCGGTGCCCGTACCCGGGTCGAAGGCTTTGACCACGCCCTGCATTGCTCAGACGGTCACTTGTCCGAGGCGGCGGTGCCGCGACTGACCTTGGTCACCTTGCCGGCGCGGATGCAACCGGTGCACACGTTGAGACGGGTGGGGGTGCCCTTCACCAGGGCGCGGATGCGCTGGATGTTCGGGTTCCAACGACGCTTGGTGCGCACGTGAGAGTGCGACACCGACATGCCCCACGAGGGACGCTTTCCGCAAACTTCACACACTGATGCCATGGCAGGTTCTTTCTCCGACTCTCCGTCGTGCCGGCAACTCCGGGGTCACGATCTCGATCACGAGACGCTACCAGCGGATTTCCCCCTCTCCCAATGTCCTCCGAGGCGGTTTTCGGGCAATTCGTACCGGGATAATGGGGGTCACGCTCGGATCACCCCCGACCACTACCATCGGGCGGGTGAACCCACCAGTTCTGGCGCCCGACGGGGCCGGGGAGCGTTTCGACGCCGATCGCCTGCGTCGCACCGTGGTCGCCTTTCGAGACGCCGTGCGCGAGCACGCTCCGCGGATCAACCGCCTGAACGTGTACCCGGTCCCCGACGGCGACACCGGCACCAACATGGCCCGCACCCTGGATGCGGTGGTGGCCGAGCTGGACCAGGCCGGACCCGACATCGAACCCACGTGTGAGGCCATCTCCCACGGGTCGCTCATGGGGGCTCGGGGCAACTCGGGTGTCATTTTGTCCCAGATCCTGCGTGGCCTGGCCGGTCGGTTGTCGTCCACCGCCAGTAGCACCGCCACCGAAGTGGCCGAGGCCCTCAGTGAGGCGTCCACGGCGGCGTACAAGGCGGTGCTCAAGCCGATCGAAGGAACCATCCTCACGGTGGTTCGCGAGGCGAGCGAGGCGGCCAAGGCGTCGGCGGCCACCGGCGCCGGCCTGGGTGCCACCTTGCGCGCCGCGCGTGACGCCGGTCGTCGGGCCCTCGACGCCACCCCCGACATGCTGCCGGTGTTGAAAGATGCCGGAGTGGTCGATGCGGGCGGAGCCGGTTTCTTGTTGTTGCTCGACGCGGCTCTCAACGTCGTCGATGGTGAGCCCATCCCGACGCCGGCGGATTCCATCGGCGGTGACGCCATGGACGAACCGTTGCCGGCCATGTCCACGTCGTTGGCGGCGCCGGACCGACACGGCGAGATGTCGGTGGCCGATCTGCGCTACGAGGTCATGTACTTCCTCCATCTCGACGATTCCAAGATCGATGCCTTCAAATCCGATTGGGGTGAGATCGGTGACTCCATCGTGGTGGTCGGCGGCGACGGTCTCTGGAACTGTCACGTTCACACCAACGACATCGGCGCGGCCATCGAAGCGGCCATCGATCTCGGTGGTCGCCCGAAACAGATTCGCGTCACCGATCTCTTCGAAGAGGTGGCCGAACGACATGCCGCCCACGACGCCGCCCGGTCGGCGGCCGGTTTGCCGGCGGTCACCACCGCGGTGGTGGCGGTCTGCAGTGGTAGCGGTCTCGAAGAGCTGTTCGGACAGTTGGGCGTGCAGGGCATCGTCACCGGCGGACAGACGCTGAATCCGTCGACCGCCGAATTGTTGGCGGCCGTCGAAGCGGTCAACGCGCAACAGGTGATCGTGCTGCCGAACAACAAGAACATCATCCCCGTGGCCGAGCAGTTGGGTGCACTCACCACCAAGCAGGTGCGAGTGGTGCCCACGCGATCCATGCCCGAGGCGTTGGCGGCGCTCGTCGTGTACGACCCCGAAGCCGACGTCGACGAGAATGCGTCGTCGATGGCGTCGTCCACCGAGGCGATGGTCACCGGCGAGATCACCCAAGCGGTGCGCGACTCGTCCAGTGACGTCGGGCCCGTCACCACGGGTGATTGGATCGGTCTGGTTCGCGGAGATGGCATCGTCGCGGTCAGTGGCACTCTCGA
>SYCH01000060.1 GCA_005787025.1 Actinomycetota bacterium
CTCGGCCCGGGTGATCTTCGCCGATTCGGGAACGTCGACCTGATCGTGACGGGGGCCACGGCGGCGACCTCGGACGGTCGCCACATCGGAGGGGGCCAGCGCTATCTGGCACTCGAATGGGCGATGCTGGAGCGATTGGGGCTCGTGTCGACCGCGGTTCCCGTTGTCGCACTCGTGCATGAGTGCCAACTGGTCGAAGAAGTCGTGGAAGCCGACCATGACTGTCTGATCGATTTCATTGCCACCAACAGCCGAGTCATCTACGTCTGGGGATCCACCAGATCGGCGAGCAACAAGGCGGCTCGATCCCTGAGGAGAATCGTGTGAGCCGGGTCGACACTGAGAACTATCGTGAACGCATATGGGACGAGCTTTCCAAGGTCGCACGTCCCGACTCCCGTTTCCATTGGGACTTCTCCAGTTTCATCTGTGATTTCGAGGGTAGCGAGGAATGCTCCGATCGGGTCCTCCAGATGGATGCCCTTACGAAGCGAGGCGATCGACGTGTCTTCATCACACCCGATAATTGTCTCGAAGATCTGCGCTTCAAGTTGATCAGTCGAGGCGTCTCGTTCGTCATGACCACCTACGGCATAGTGCGTGGCTTCTACGAACTCGACTCCTCGAAGATTCCGGCTTCCGATCATCGCTATGCCGCCACCCTCGATGGTTTCGACCGCTATGCGAAGCCGGTCAGCCTCGATCAGCTCCGGCGCGGTAGCCCCTTCTCTCTCCTCGTGACCGGGGGCAGTGCCGTGAGTAGCAACGGTGTCCGCTTCGGCAAAGGACACGGATACTTCGACTTCGAGTGGGCGATTCTCAGCGAACTCGGCCTCACCGACAAGTCGTCAGTCGTGGTCGACGTCGTCCACGACTGTCAGTTCGTCAACGAGGTCATGCCCGCCGAACGGCATGATGTCGCTGTCGATTGGGTGGTCACGCCCACCCGCTCCATAAATGTCGACCAAACGACTCGTCAGCGCGGACAGGTCTATTGGGAGATGGTACCGGGCACGGAGTTCGAACGATTGGACGTCGTTGCGGAACTTTGGGCTCTCACGAAGGAAAAACAACCCTGACCGGTGGTTGTCCACCACCCTCTAACTGAAAGGAAAATCATGACCAACTACACACGTCGACAAATGCTGATACGCATGTCAGCCGCCGGAGCCGGTGCCATGACATTGCCAGCCATCCTCGCCGCCTGCGGTGGAGACGACAGTGAATCGGGCGGTTCGGGCAGCACGACCGACTTCACCATGCAGGCAGCCTGGATCAACGACGCCGAGTTCATGGGCTACTTCATCGCCATGGACAAGGGTTACTACACCGAGCAGGGACTGAAGTTGAACTACCTCCCCGGTGGTCCTGACGTCATTCCCGAGAGCAGTCTCCTCGGGGGCAAGGCTCCGCTGGCGTTGACGACTCCGGACAGCACCATCAACGCCATCGTCAACGATGGCGCGCCATTCGTGATCATCGGCGCTCAGTATCAGAAGAACCCGATCGGCGTCGTCAGCCTCAAGAAGAACCCCATCAACTCCCCGCAGGATTTGGTGGGCAAGACACTGGCGGTTCCGCCGGCCAACACCTTGTCGGTGGAAGCCATGCTGAAGTTGAGTGGCGTGAACAAGGACGACGTCAACATCGTCCCCTACGCGTACGACCCGACTCCGCTCGTGCAAGGCGAGATCGACGCGTCGATCGATTTCACGACCAACGTTCCCTACACGATCGAAGAAGCAGGCGAGGCGGCGACGTCGTTCCTGCTCTACGACTACGGCTTCACCATCTACAACGACACCGTCGTCGTCACCAAGGATGCGTTGAAGAACAACCGTGCGGAAATCGTGAAGTGGTTGCGGGCGAGCCGTCAGGGTTGGGACGAGAACTTCAAGGATCCGGCCAAGTATCCGGCGGAATTCGAGGAGACCTACTTCAAGGGAACCGGTCGAACGATCGCCAACGAAGTCTTCTTCAACAAGGCCCAGCAGTCGTTGATGGAGACCTCGGGTGGGTTCTTCTCGATGACCGAAGAAGGGATCGAGGCCAACTTGGCCGCACTGGCCGAGATCGGCATCAAGGGCTCACGCGACATGTTCGACACCACGCTGCTCGAAGAAGTCTGATTTGCCGCAGGCCGACTCGTCGCATGGAGGTGCGCTCCACGTTTCGAACGTGGAGCGCACCTTCGAGTTGGACGGTGATGTTGTTCATGCCTTGAGCGACGTGTCGCTGTCGGCGCCCGTTGGTTCGTTCATCGCTTTGATCGGACCCTCGGGATGCGGCAAGTCCACGTTGCTGCGTCTCTTGGCCGGACTCGACGAGCCCAATGCCGGCACGCTGTCGATCGGCGGTCGCTCGCCGAGTGAGATGCGACGAGCCAACCGGTTGGGTGTGGCTTTTCAGGACCCGGCGTTGCTGCCGTGGCGCTCGGTCGTGAAGAACGTCGCGTTGCCCCTGCAGGTGTCCGGTCAGTCGGTGCGTGACCACGAGCAACGCATCGCCGAATTGATCGAATTGGTCGGCCTGTCGGCCTTCGTCAATGCCCTGCCCGGGCAGTTATCGGGCGGTATGCGTCAACGTGCCGCCATTGCTCGTGCCCTCGTGACCGAACCCGACCTGCTCCTGCTCGACGAGCCGTTCGGCGCACTGGACGAAATCCTTCGTCGAACGATGAACCTCGAGCTTCAACGCATCTGGTCGGATCGTCGGCCGACCACGGTGCTCGTCACGCACTCGATCGAAGAGGCGGCATTCCTCGCCGATCGGGTGGCGGTGATGTCGGCTCGGCCCGGCCGAATCGTCGAGATCGTCGACGTGCCGTTCGAGCGCCCGCGGCAGCCTGAACTGATGCGCACACCGGAGTTTCACGCGCTGGCCGATCATTTGTCCGATCTTCTGCATTCCGGAGCCAGTACTCGCTGATGACCCTGGCTCGGGTGGCACGCGGTGCCCTCGTGGTGGCGATCATCGTCGCCGTCTGGGAAGCGCTCGGGCAATGGGAATTGGTCGCCGGCGGCGCCTTGCCACCGCCCTCGGACATCGTGCGACAATTCTGGGGAGATCGCTCCGATTACCCCCCGCATCTTTCGGTCACGCTCAAGTCGGCTGGCCTCGGTTTCGTGTTCGGCAACATCGTTGCCATCGTCGTCGGGGTGATCAGTGCGCGCTGGAGGACAGCCGAATCGCTGTTCCGTGGGGTGGGTGTGTCGCTCTTCGCCATGCCGCTGATCGCCATCGTTCCGGTTCTGTTGCTCGCCTTCTCGGGAACCGTTCCCCGCATCGTGCTGGCGGCAATGGCGGTGTACTACCCGACGTACGTGGCGACGATCGTTGGCATGCGCTCGGTCGATCCCCGACTCGTCGACGTGGTTCGGGTGGCGGGCGGTGAGGAGTACGCCGTCACCCGGTGGCTCCGAGTGCGTTCGGCGATCCCCCATGTCGTCAATGCCTTCAAGATTTCGGCGCCGGCCGCTCTGCTCGGCACCTTGTTGGTCGAATTCGGTGGTGGCAGTCGGTGGGGTCTCGGGACGTATTTGCTCGGGTCATTGGGTCAGGCGAATCCGGCACGGTTGTGGGGGATCGGGCTCACGGCGACGATCGTGGCCGCGCTCGCCTACGCGATCTTCGCGGTGATCGCGCAACGTCTGACCCGAACGTCCTTGTCGGCCACCGTCGACACGGCGATCGTTCGCTCCGAATCCGGATCCTGGCCGCGTCGAATCGGCATGGTGTTCCTCTCGGCTGGTTTCGTGCTCGGGTTGTGGGCTCTCACGTTGAAGTTGCTCGGCATGTCGCCGATCGTCGCCAAGTCGCCGTTGGCGGTCGTGAAGTATCTGACGAGTGATCCGCGGGCGGCAGCGACTCGTGATCGATTGTTCGATGCCTACCGGGAAACTCTTCCTCTCGCCCTGTTGGGCTTGGCGTGCGGATTGCTGGCGGCTCTGCTGCTGGCCGTGATCCTGCAGCTCAAGCCCACGCTGGGTCGAAGTGTGTTGCCCTTTGCTCTGATCTCTCAGACCATGCCCCTCCCGGCTCTGACGCCGTTGATCGTGCTGATTTTCGGACGTGACGTATTGGCCACCGTGGTGGTGTGTGTTTCGGTCACGTTCTTTCCATCCTTCGTGACCATCAGTCAGGCACTCGCCTCTGTTTCACCAGCCGCGGTCGATGTGGTGAGCGTGAGTGGAGGTGGACGGATCAGCGCGTTGCGGTATGTCGGACTTCCGAGTTCCGTGCCGGCGTTGGCCACGGCGGCGCGACTTGCGGCACCTCGTGCGCTGCTCGGTGTGATGATCGCGGAGTACCTTGCCACCGGCAATGGCTTGGGGAATCTGCTCAACGAATCTCGCGGACGACTCGACTACGGCATGATCTGGACCGTGGCCACCACCTCGGTGTTGGTGGCCGTGTTGATCACTCAACTCATCGGCGTTCTCGAGCGGCTCGCGCGTCGTTGATCGGGCGCAGGTCGGTTACTCGAGTCCGACCGGAATGGCCGACCAACGATTCACGTCGATCAAGCCGTGGTCGGTGATACGCAGATCGGGTATGACCGACAGGCCCAGGAACGAGAGCAACATGAACGGTGCGGCGATGCGAATACCAAAATCGTGGCTCACGCTTTCCATGTTGACGAGTTGATCGGCCACGGTCTCGAGGGATTGATCGCTCATCAACCCGGCGATGGGTAGGGGAACTTCGGCGAGAACCCGGCCGTCGTGGACGAGAACCTGTCCACCACCCAATTCGGCCAGGCGTCGAACGGCGACTTCCATGTCGGCGGGACCGGATCGATCTCGGGATCCAACCACCATGATGTTGTGCGCGTCGTGACACACACTCGATGCAATTGCTCCGCGTTCCAGACCGAAAGAGTGCACGTAGCCGAGTCCGATCCGCCCCGTCTTCTTGTGTCGTTCGATCACGGCGATGCGGGCCAAGTCGATGTTCGGGTCGTCGACATCGACGTCGACACGGTGCGTGCGAACGGTTCCTTCGGTCACTCCGATGGCGATCGCGCGGCCCGAGGCTGGTTGTTCGATCGTGAGCTCGGCGGCCGAGGGTACGTGGTGCATGTTGATGCGGTCACGGAAGAAGTCGGGCGCCGGTGACGGTGGCACGACACCGGGAATGATCTTGCCGTCACGGGCCACGAGACGACCACGCTGATACACCGCCGTCGGCCGGTAACCCTCGAGCTTGTCGAACACCACCAGATCGGCTTGGTAGCCGGGGGCAAGTTGTCCGAGATGGAAGAAGTTGTGAAAATCAGCGGCGTTGTAGGACGCCAGAACGAGTGCATCAATGTCGCTCAGACCAGCTTCGACGGCCAGACGAATGCAGTGGTTGATGTGCCCGATGGCGCGAATCTGATCGGGCTCGCGATCATCGGTGCACAGGGCGGCGCGAGTGGTCCCATGATGGAGGACGGTCGGAAGCAGCTCCACCAGATCTCGACACGCCGAGCCGTAGCGGAGGAACAGCCACATGCCCTTTTGGCGCTTCTCGTGGGCCTCGTCGGGAGCGAACGCCTCATGGTCGGACTCGACTCCGGCGGCGAGATAGGCGTCGAGTTGGGGTCCGCGCAGACCGGGCGCGTGTCCGTCGACACTGCGCCAACCGGCCGCGGCAATGATCTCACGGAACGTGGGATCGCCGTTGATGACCGCCGGGTAGTTCATGACCTCACCGACACCGATCGCGCGGAATTCGTCGATGATGTAGCGCACATCGGCGGCGGAGAAGGCCGCCGCGGCGCTTTCGAACGGTGAAGCCGGCACGCAACTCGAGGCGGCGATTCCAAAAGTGAAAGGCATTCTCTCGGCCGCACCGGCCAGCGCCGCCACACCGTCGAGGCCGCACACGTTCGCTATCTCGTGCGGATCGCAGGCCACCGCGGTGGTGCCGCAGGGCAGCGCGCCTTTCACGAATTCGTCGATCCACAACTTGGTCGACTCGAGATGCATGTGGGCATCGACGAAACCGGCGACAATGGCCGCTCCGGCGACGTCGACGGTTTCGAGGGCGTCGCGTCGTCCCCATCCGGCGACC
>SYCH01000269.1 GCA_005787025.1 Actinomycetota bacterium
TCTTTCCCAAGACAACGACCAAAGGAATCATCATGGCCAGTGACGACATCTGGATTCTCGGAATCGCGATGACCAAGTTCGGAAAGCACTCCGACAAGGACATCGTCGACCTCGGCGCCGAGGCGGTCATGGCCGCGCTCACCGATGCCGGTGTCAGCATGCGCGAGATCGGCGTCCTGGCCGCGGGCAACCTCATGGGTGGTGGCGGATTCGGTCAGATGCTTCAGAAGCAGGTCGGTCAGACGGGAATTCCCGTGTACAACGTCACCAATGCCTGCGCCACGGGCGCCACGGCTTTGCGAACCGCGATCATGGCCGTCAAGGCCGGCGAGGTGAAGTTCGGATTGGCCGTTGGAGCCGAAAAACTCGCCGGTGCGGGATTGCTCGGTGGAGGCGGCAGTGCCAAGAAGGACGGCAACAAATGGGAGCCCAAGGGTCGTTTCGGGAGCGTCGCCCCGACCGACGGCCGCATCGGCACCGACACCATGCCGGGCACCTTCGCTCAGGTCGGAATGGAGTACGGCCACAAATACGGCGGGGTGTCCTTCGAACTCTTCGCCCGAATCTCGGAGAAGAACCACGCGCACTCGACCCTCAACCCGATGGCCGCGTACCAGAAGCAGTTCACCCTCGACGAGATCATGAACGACATGATGATCGCGTACCCGAACACGCGTCCGATGTGTTCGGCCAACTGCGATGGCGCCGCGGCCGCGGTGGTGTGCTCGGGCGAGACGCTCAAGACCCTGTCGCCCGAGCAGCAGCGTCGCGCCATCAAGGTGTCGGCATCGGTGCTCACGACGGACCCGTATCAGGAGTCGTGTCAGGTTCTTCCCGACGTCAACACCCTGACGCGCAACGCCGCCAAGATCGCCTACGAGCAGGCCGGAGTCGCACCGTCGGATCTCGATCTGGTCGAGCTGCACGATTGCTTCGCCACGGCCGAGTTGGTGCACTACGACAACTTGATGCTGTGTCCCGAGGGCGGAGCCGTGGACTTCTTCGACAGCGGTGCCACATGGCGCACCGGGTCGACGCCGGTGAACGTCTCGGGGGGTCTGGAGTCCAAGGGTCACCCCATTGCCGCGACGGGTATCGCGAACATCTGGGAAATCTGCCACCACCTACGTAACGAAGCCGGGAACCGCCAGATCGCCAACGCCAAGGTCGGTCTGGCACACGTCATCGGTCTCGGGTCGGCCTGTGGCATCCACATCCTGGAGCGCAGCGGACGCTGATCAGGCCCCGGTGGCGTGGTAGCCACCGTCCACGTGGATCATCGAGCCCGTGGTGGCTGGGAACCAGTCCGACAGGAGAGCCACCACGGCTCGGGCCACTGGTTCGCCGTTGGTGACGTCCCAGCCCAGCGGAGCCCGTTCGTCCCAGACGTCCTCGAATTTCTTGAATCCCGGGATGGACTTGGCGGCCATCGTCTTGACCGGACCAGCGGCCACCAGGTTCGATCGGATGCCGCGGGGGCCCAGTTCCTTGGCCAGGTAACGGTTGATGCTCTCGAGCGCCGACTTGGCTACTCCCATCCAGTTGTACGCCGGCCACGCCACCGTGTTGTCGAAATCGAGGCCCACGAAGGCCCCGCCGTCTCCCATCAACGGTGCGAACACATCGGCGAGATGCTTGTAGGAATACGCGCTGATCTGCATGGCCACGGCGACGTCGGACCACTGCGCGGCCATGAAGTCGTCACCCAGACACACCTCGGGTGCGTAACCGATGGAATGCACGACCCCGTCGACCGAGCCCCACGTCGTCGCCACCGCCTCGCGCACCGACGTCACGTGCTCGGGAACGGTTACGTCCAGTTCCAGAACATCGACCGCCGCGGGCAACTTACGAGCGGTTCGTCGGGTCAGGCTGAGGGCTCGACCCGCTCCGGTCAAGATGACGGAGGCTCCCTCGTCCAGGGCCAATCGTGCGACCCCGAACGCGAGTGAGGCATCGGTCAGGACACCGGTGACGACGATCTTCTTCCCCTCCAGCAGACCCATGATCCACCTCCCAATCGTCAACCTAGACGACGCCAAGGATCTGCGACCCCCATGATGGCGATCCGAGTGTGCAAGGCTGGTTCGATGCGTATCGGAATTTTGGGGGGCACGGGACCGGCGGGATCGGCGCTCGGTGCTCGTTTGGCTTCGATCGGTTACGACGTGATCATCGGTTCGCGATCGGCTGAACGCGCCGCCGAGGTGTGTCACGAGTTGGCCTCCAAGTATCCGGAGATCTCCGATCGGTTGTCGGGCGGGGACAACGCGCGCGCAGCAGCGAGTGACGTGATCGTCGTCGCGACACCGTGGGATTCCGCGGCCACGACGGTTCAGGAGAACTCCGAGGCCCTGGTGGGCAAGATCCTCATCAGCATGGCGAACGCTCTCGTGCGCGTCGCCGGCGAGTTCCAACCCCTTCTTCCGCCCCGAGGCAGTGTGGCCGCGCACATTCAGGCGGCGGCGCCGCTCAGCAAGGTGGTGGCGGCGTTTCATCATCTCCCGGCCAAGGAATTGGGGCACCTCGGTGAACCGATCGATTCCGACGTCCTCATCTGCTCGGACGATCGTGAGTCGATACGGATCGTCAGCGAGATCGTCGATCGAATTCCGGGTTGTCGTCCCTTGGACGCCGGCCAGTTGTCCAATGCCACCGCGATCGAGGCCTTCACCGCGGTTCTCTTGCAGTTGAACGTCCGATACAAGACACGTGTCGCGCCCAAGTTGACCGGTATTCGAGATCAGGGGACGCTCGCCGGGTGAGCATGCGCCTCTATGACACCTCACGACGTGAGGTTGTTCCTTTCGAACCGGGTCCTCGTGTGACGATGTACACCTGCGGAATCACGCCCTACGACGCCACGCACGTCGGACACGCCGCCACGTTCCTGACGTACGACGTGCTGCAACGTCGACTCATCGACATGGGACACGAGGTGCGGTGTGTGCGCAACGTGACCGACGTGGATGATCCGTTGTTCGCCAAAGCCCGACAACTCGGTGTTCACTACCTCGATCTGGCCGCCGGTGAGGAAGCACGTTTCGAACGGGACATGGAGGCGCTCAACGTTCTCCCGGTCCACTCGACGCCCCGTGCGTCGTCGGCGATTCCCGACATCCGTGGCTTCATCGGCATGGTGCTCGAAAGGGGATACGCGTACGTCTCGTCGGGCTCGGTCTATTTCGATGTCAGTAGATTCCCCAGCTTCGGCTCCGTGAGTCACTACTCCCGGGAGCAGATGATCGCCTTCGCCCGCGAGCGCGGTGGCGACGTCGACAATCCCGCCAA
>SYCH01000061.1 GCA_005787025.1 Actinomycetota bacterium
AAGCCGAGCTCGGGCTCGTATCCCAGCAAGCGACGGGCCTTGTCCATGCTCAACACGGCGTGATGTCGTGACCCGAAGAGGTGTCCGTGCACGCCCGAGGGAAATCCTTCGGGACGGTCATCGGGGACCATCACCACGTCGGCCTCGACCCCGACGATGGCCGCCAAGGTGGCGACGTAGTGCGAGGTGGTGACCGCTTCGGCGGTGGCGTTGAACACCTCGCCCTTGGCCGCGTCCACGCCGATCATGTCGACCATCATCCGACACAGGTCGTCGACGTGCCCGTACGAGCCGGTCACCAGACCTCCGTGAGGCAACAGGATCGGGCGCCGCTGGATGAGCCGCAGGAACATGGGGGTTTCCATGTCGTAGATGTTGTTGTACGGGCCGTAGATAGCCGCCGGGCGGACGACGGTGACCGGGAATCCCGTCGCTGCGTGACGCGTCAGCATCGCGCTCTCGGCCATGGCCTTGAAGCCGCCGTACGAGCGCGGACCACTGCGATCGATGTCGAGTTCCTCGTGCCACGGGAAGACCCCGAGTTGGGACTGGTCGTAGGCCATGATCGACGACACGTACACGTAGTGACCCACCGCTCCGTCGACGAGATCGAGCAGACCGGAGATGTCGCCTCCCCCGGCGACCATCACGAATCCGGATACGTCGAAGATCGCGTCCCACTCGCGACCCGACAGGACCCGCGACATCGCTTCCATGTCGGTGCGATCGGCCACCAGATGTTCGACGCTTTCGGGCAACGCGGCCGGCGTGACCCCACGATTCAGCACCGCAACTTGGTGACCTTCGGCCACCAATCGTTCGACCAGGCGACGTCCGACGAAGACGGAGCCCCCGAGCACCAGTGCGCGCATCAGAGTCCCTCGTACGGCCCGAGAACCACTGATTCCAGGTGCCCGGTTCCGGAGTCTCGGGCGTCGGCCAGATTCGTGCAGCGACCCCAAGCCTCGGCGTAATGCCAACGATTGAGATCGGTGGGCCTGGGTGTGACGATCGACGTGACGCGGTCGATCTCCCACACCTCGCCCTCGTGATGGAAGTCGCCGCGATACACGCCGCGGCCCAACGCGTCATCGAAGCCGTTGTGATAGCCACCGCCCTGCAGATACAGCGGATACGAGATCGGCTCGCTGCGATAGGACTCCACCACCCCGTCGGGTCGGGTGAGGTGCACGATGGACGACTTCAAACGACCGGAGTTGCGACCGTCGACCTTCACGAACTCGACCTCGTAGTCGAGCGACGTGTAGGCGAAGGACTCCCGGGGGTCACCGTAGGGATACACGCAACGCGTCTCGAGCTTCGTGTACGGCGCCCGCCCGCCCGCGTGGTGGAACTGCCAGAAGATGCAGCGATCGGGCAGCCGGTACCAACACCACTGGCGCAACCCGGGGGGCGCCGTGTGAACGGGCGGCGGAGCGATCACGTTGGTGCGCGGACCGCCGGTCTGGTTCCCGATCCCCCACGAGTGATCGCGTACGCCGGTCCAGTCGTTCACTTCGATGCGCTCACCACCCACCTCGATCCAACCGTTCACCCTCATCACCTGGTCGTAGTTCGAGCGATCGCTGTGCAATCGACCGTTGACGTAGACCTGCACGTGGTCCTCGTTGTAAGGGGCATGAACCCCCTCCCACGACAGGTCGTACGCCTGGCCGTGTTCGTTGGCCGCACAAACGGTGCGCAAGGTTCGCAGTCCCTCGACGATCTCGACCGACATCGGTCCGACGGCGATGTCGTCGATGGCCGGACGGAGACGCCGGGACCAGCGCATGTTGTGTTGCCGACCATCGAGGGCCGTGCAGACGAATCCGTCGATGACGTCGTTGTTGATGTGGAGACGCAATCCCATGAACCACGCCACCCGGCCGGCGTCGTCGCCCATGGTGAAGTAGAAACCGTCGCTCCAGTGCTGCGACCCGTCCACCACGGTGTCGAACGTGTTGCCGATCTGATGACGGGGAAACTCGTCGAATCTGGTCAGTTCGCGCCCCACGGAGCAAACCCTAGAAGATCGGGTCGATAAGAATGGTCCTCGGGAACGCACCGACCATCGTCGGTCGACCCGCGAGGGGGACACATGATCGCCGATCACAGCAACACGTCGCTCGACCGATTGTGGTCGTTGTCGGGTCGTCGCGCCGTCGTCACCGGCGGAGCAAGGGGCATCGGAGCGGCCACGGCCCGGCGACTCGCCGAAGCCGGTGCCGACGTGATCGTGGCCGACATCGATGAGAGCGGAGCGGCGCGGACCGCCGTCGAGATCGCCGGTGCGACCGGACGCACCGTCATCAGCACCGCGCTCGACATCAGCGACACCGCGTCGATCATGGCGGTCACCGATCTGTGCGTCGAACGTCTCGGTGGTCTCGAGGTCTGGGTCAACAACGCCGGCATCTACCCCACCACCGGACCGGCGTTGCAGGCGAGCGACGATTTCATCGATCGACTCCTCGAGGTGAACGTGCGCGGCTCCTATGCGTGCGCGCGCGAGGCGGCCAAGCGCATGAGCGCCGGTGGCGTCATCGTGAACCTCGCCTCCACCACCGGATTCCGGGCCGCTCCCGGCATCAGTGCGTACGTCGTCTCCAAACACGCGGTGGTCGGACTCACGAAGTCCTTGGCGCTCGAGTTCGGACCGATGAACATCCGCGTGGTCGGCGTCGCGCCCGGACCGATCGACACCCCCGGCGTGCAGGACCAACTCGCTCCACTCAAGGCCGCCGGCCTCGACGTCGGTGCGCGCATGAGCCAGACGTTGCTCGGTCGCGCCGGGCAGGCCGACGACATCGCCCGCGTGATCCTGTTCCTCGCCAGTGACATGGCGGCCTGGATCACCGGTGAGGTCGTGGTGGCCGATGCCGGATCGTTGGCGGGCTGACCG
>SYCH01000062.1 GCA_005787025.1 Actinomycetota bacterium
CGCTTTTTTCAACCTACGAAGAGCGCGTGCTGATGGCAAGACAACCTTGTCGGTGATGACTGAATCTCTCTCGTGTCTTGGCGGCAGATTCGTCGCAACACCCATGAGTGGCTCGGCCACCTTGAAAGGGTGGTGTCCTAGGCCACTAGACGATGGGGGCTAGGTACTCGTCCGATGAGAGCGGGGCAACTCTAACAGCCCACCCGCCCGTTACCACCCGGTCCGTCAGCCCTGCATGAGGGCGGTGACCGCACTGTCGAGCAACCACGACAAGTAGTTGTACATCGCCAGCTCGTTGGCGAGAGGCGAGTCGGGGTCTTCGTCGTCGTCCTCGTCGGTGATTCCGAGGATCGTGCCCAGGATCAAGCGCACAGCGTTCAGGGAAACGACGAAGGCGTTCAGCTGCTCGGAGGTCAACGTGGACGTCGTGGTGTCGGCCAGCAACTCGTCGATGCGTCCGATCGAGTCGAGGCGACTGGCCACCAGTTCGTCGCGCATGAGTCGTTGGTACTCGGCTTCCGCTTCGCTGTCCTCGCCGCTGGCATTCGTGTAAGCCGGGGGGAAGAGACGCCCCATCTTCGGATCACCGGCGGGCAACGCGGTCAACAGTTCGCGCACCTCGCCCACCAAGCGCCGGACGAAATGTCGTTCCTCCTCGTCGAGGTTGATGCGGAACCCGTTGTCGCGGGCTTCGAAAGGTGCTCGATGACGCGCCATCTCAGTCGTCACCGTCCTTTTGCATGGTGGCCCACAGACCGTGTTCGTGCAGTCGGTACACGTCCATCTCGGCCTTCTCGCGATTGCCCGAGGACACCACGGCCTTGCCCTTCTCGTGCACGTCGAGCATCAGTTCGGTGGCCTTTTCGAGGCTGTAACCGAAGAGTTTCTGGAACACGAAGGTGACGTAACTCATCAGATTGATGGGGTCGTTCCAAACCAGGACGATCCACGGTTTGTCGAGCGCGGTCGACTCGTCGACCTCGGGTCGCACGATGGTCGAGGGAGCCGCGGCGACGAGAGTCACGCCATCTCCTTGCACGGCTTCATTGTCACGGTTGGTTGTGCGTTTCGCACCCCCATACGATCAGTCGTGATGTCCGTCGGATCCCGTCCCCTCGTGCCGTCGCGGCTGGCACCGGGTGGCGTGGCCGCGCACGGTCCACGGCGACCACCGACCACCGTGCTCGGGGGATACGTGGCGCTCATGAAGTTGCGGGTGGTCGAGTTACTGCTCATCACGACCGTCCCGACCATGGTGCTGGCCGAGAAGGGCTGGCCGTCGTGGGATTTGGTGGTGGTGACCCTGATCGGGGGGACCCTGGCCGCGGGTGGCGCCAACGCCATCAACATGGTCGTGGATCGCGATATCGACGCCCTGATGGAGCGGACCAAGGGTCGCCCACTGGTGACCGGGTTGATCGCCCCCAAGAATGCCATGATTTTTGCATTGTCCCTGCAAGTGGCGGCTTTCGTGGTGCTCTGGGTCGGCGCCAACCTGCTCTCGGCGGTGCTCACCTTGTCGGCCACGCTCTTCTACGTGTTCGTCTACACCATTTGGTTGAAACGGACGAGTCGCCAGAACATCGTCATCGGGGGAGCCGCCGGGGCGGTTCCGGTGCTGGTCGGCTGGTCGGCGGTGCAGGATTCTCTGGCCTGGGAGCCGTTCATCCTGTTCACAGCCATTTTCTTGTGGACCCCACCTCATTTTTGGGCCCTGGCCATCAAGCACGCCGACGACTACAAGGCCGCTCAGGTCCCCATGCTGCCCACCGTCGTTACCATGCGCCAGACCATCGTCTCGATGCTCGTCTACACGGTGTTGTTGACCGCCGTCAGCCTCGTCTTGGGGCCGGTGGCCGGTCTGGGACCGATCTACATGGTGTCGGCGGCGGTTCTGGGGTTGGGATTCATTCTGAGTGCGGTCGACCTCGGTCGTCACCCCACGCCGGCTCGGTCGATGCGGGTGTTCGGGTTCTCGATCACCTACGTGACGGTGCTCTTCGTGGCCATGGCCGTCGACGTCTTGGTCGAGCACGGCATCTGATCACAAGCGCACGACGTGTGACCCGTGGCGATCGGACGGGAATTCGGTCTGAGCAGGACAAAGTGGGTAAAGTCAGTCACGGAAAATCGTGTTGAAACCCCCGAGGAACGCGGACTAGCCGCGGTCCTGTCTTTGCGCGTGAAGTGAGCCATTTCGAATGACATCAATTGATACGCACCACGCCGCCGGTACCGCGGCGGCTCCTCCCGCGGTCGCCGTGTGGATCACGTCGGCCGACCACAAGCAGGTCGGTCGGTTGTACGCCGGCACCGGACTCGTCGGTCTGCTGGTCGGCCTCGTGCTGGCGGTGCTCGTCGCGTTCGAACGCATTGACGCCGAGGGTTATCAGTTGCTGGACACCGATTCGGCCACGCAGGTCCTGGCCGCGGCGCGCCTTCTGCTGACGTTCGGCGCGGTCGCTCCCTTGTTGCTCGGTCTCGCGGTGGCCATCGTGCCGTTGCAGCTCGGTGCCCGCTCGTTGGCTCTCCCCCGGTTGGCCGCCGGCGGATTCTGGATGTGGCTCACCGGTCTCGGTCTCGCCGTGGCATCGATCATCGCCAACGGTGGCCCCGGTGGTGGGTCGTCCGAGATGGTCGACTTGTATCTGCTCGGAACCATCGTCATGTCGTCGGGTCTCCTCATGACCGCGACGTCGGTGGCCACCTCGGTCCTCACTACCCGCGCGCCGGGAATGGGTCTACTGCGCGCACCACTGTTCGCCTGGTCGGCGTTGGTGGGCTCGGTCACCTTGCTCCTGGCCCTACCGGTCTTCGTCGGCACGTCCATCTACCTGTGGGTCGATCACAAGTACGCCCGCGCGGCGTTCGGTGGCAACGTCGGGGTTTCCGACTGGGCCGGCTGGGCGTTGTCGCAGCCGTTCACCTATCTGCTCGCGATTCCCGCTCTCGGAATGGTGCTCGACATCGTGCCCGTGATGGGTCGCACCTCGTTGGCTCAGCGCACGGGCGCGTACGTGGCCCTCGGAATCGTGTCGATCGCGACGCTGGCCACCGTCACGCAAACGATGGTCACCTTGCCGTGGGACGGCGACTCGTTCCTCGACAACGCCGGCGACAAGATCGCCGACCTGTTGCCGTGGGGTCTGCTCACCGTGATCCCGCTGTTGGGCGTGCTCGGTGTGCTCGGAACGAGCGCGCTCACTTTGAAGAACGGCAAGCCGCGTGTCGCCGCGCCGTTGGTTTTCGCGATGCACGGTCTGCTCACCATCGTTCTCGGCGTCGCGGCGCACATCTTGGGCTCGATCGACGACACCGGTGTGCGCGGCTCGATTTTCGAGGCCGGCACCTACGTCGCCATCACGTTCGGTTCGGTCACCGTGGCCTTCGGTGCTCTGTGTTACTGGGGACCGAAGTTGTGGGGCCGTCGCATCCCGGACAAGGCCGCGCTCCCCTTGGCGTTGCTCGCTCTTCTCGCCACCGCCCTGGGATCGATTCCGTACATGATCGCCGGCTTCGCCGATCAACCCGCCGGTGCTCTCGATGGTTTCGCCTACGAGGGCCCCCAAGAATTGTGGAACACCCTCACCACCGCCGGTTTCGCGTTGATGTTGCTCACCTCGCTCGGATTCATCGCGTTGGCCGCGAAGAGCTTCACCTCGGGTGAGGCCGCCGGCGACGACCCGTGGGACGGTCAAACTCTCGAATGGGCCACGTCGTCGCCTCCTCCGGCCGACAACTTCTCCGATCTCGCGGTCGTCGGGTCGGCCACTCCGCTGCTCGATCTCAAGTCCGCTTCGAACGGGAAGGACGCCTGATGCTCGCGTTGCCCCCCGCACCCACCGCTCCGGCGCGCCGTCAGGTGTTCGTCGGAACCGCCTTGGCCATCACGGCGGCCACCACCCTTCTCGGCGGAATGTTGGCCACGTGGTTGCAGTTCCGCGCCGACGCTCCGTTGCGCGAGTCGCCTCGTCGCGGGTTGATCAGGGATTGGATGCCCGAGAAGATCGTCGTTCCCGAGGTCGCCACGAACATGATGTTGATCGGTCTGTGCGTCGTGTGCATCATGGCGCAGTGGGCGGTCTATTCCGCCAAGCGCGCCGACCGCACCCACGCGGGTCTGGCGTTCGGGCTCACCGCACTGTTCGGTCTGATGGTGGTCAATGCTCAGGTGTTCACCTGGACGCAGATGGGCGTCGCGGCCAACGACGGCGCCTTCCACACCATGTTCTACGCCGTCACCGGCACCATGACCCTTCTCCTGGTGGTCGGCATCGTGTTCACCGCGGTCGCGGCCTTCCGATTCCTCGGCGGGCGCACCAAGGAACTCGAGGTCGTCTCGGCGAGCGCTTTGTATTGGTACTTCCTCACCGCGGCCTTCACCGCGGTGTGGTTCGTCGTCTACGTGCAGAAGTGACGGGGCAGAACACATGATCACCACCGGCTCGAAATTCCTCTACGGACTGGGAAGCGCGACCGCGGTCGCGGCCATTCTCTGGTTCATCGCCAACGACGGTGGCTCCATCGGTGTCGTGTCGCTGGCCTTCCTCGCCGTGGCGTTGTTCTTCATGGGGGTCATCGCGTCGTTCGTGCGTGACGGTCACGTGTTGTCCACCGACACCGACGCGCACGCGTCGAGCAATGCCGCCCAGCGGGGTGTCGGACGCAGTTGGTTCCCCGTCGGCACGGCGTTCTCGGCCGGCATGGTGGCCATCGGATCGGTCAGTTCACCGGGCATCTTCAAGGTCGGCATCTGCCTGCTGTTCGCGATGCTCGGTCAGTGGCTCATCAAGAACTGGAGCGATCGCGCGTCATCGGACGCCGCGTACAACGAGAAGGTGCGTGCCTGGGTCGTGCACCCGCTCGAGATTCCCGTCGGTGGCGCCATCATCCTGGCCATCATCGTGCTGTCCTTCTCGCGCATCATGCTGTCGTTGTCGAAGGAGTCGGGTCTCATCGTTTTCTCGGTGATGGCCGCCCTCGTTCTGACCTTCGGTTCGATGGTCAGTGTCCGGCGTGGTGCCAGTCGGCGGGTCATCGGCGCCGTGGCGGGCGTCGTGTTGGTGGCCTTGTCGGGCACGGGTATCGCGTTCGCCCTCGATGGTGAGCGCCACGAGTTGGTCGAGGCCGCGGCCGAGGATCATTTCGCGCATCGCGCCTGTGGCGAGGAAGCCGAGGAGACCGACGAGGACGCCGCCCGTTCGGTGTCGGCCAAGAGCAGCGTGGCCGCCACGGTCATCCTGCGCGACGGTCGTCTCTTCGCCGAGATGGACGGATGGAACGCTGAATTGACCAGCATCACGTTGCAGCGCTCGAATCCGTCGACGATCCTTTTCGTCAACGAGGACGATCACGAACACCGCATGGTGGTGGCGTACGGAAAGATCGTCGAGGATCTCGGCGGTGGGGTTTCCAAGGACACAGTGCTCGAAGCGTGCACCTCACTCATCACCAAGGGTGGCACCCAAGCGGTGTCGATCGTCATCCCCAAACCCTCGTTCGCCAGTGAAGAGCCGTACTCGATCACCGTTCCCGGTGTCGAGGGTGCGTCCATCGAGATTCAGGTGCCGTGAGTCACCCCCGCCCCCATAGAGAGACGATCTGAACCCATGAGTACCGTGAGCAACATGAACGAGCGAGCAGGAGTGCCGGTGAAGTCGTCGCGTCGTTGGTCGAACATCAGCAAGCCGGTTCTGGCCCTTTCATCGTTGGTCGCCGTGGCGGGATGCGCCGAGGATGCACCCCAGGACACTTGGCAGCCGGCCGGTCCGAACGCCAAGATGATCGACGATCTGCAGCGTCCGATCTTCTACATCGCCGGCATCGTCGGTGTGATCGTCTTCGCCGCGGTGGCCTGGGCGATCTTCCGCTTCCGCGATCGTGGCCAGGCGATGCCCGAGCAGACGCACGGCAAGCCGGCCCTCGAGGTTGCCCTCACCGTCATCCCGGTGTTGATTCTCATCGGTGTCAGTGTGCCGACGGTCGGCACCATCTTCGACTTGGCGAAAACCGATGACACCGAGATGACCATCAACGTCACCGGTCAGCAGTGGTGGTGGGAATACGACTATCCGGCGGTCGGTGACAACGCCGAGGTGTACGGCATCAGCGATCCGATCGTGACCGCGGGTCAATTGGTCATTCCCGAGGACACCAAGGTTCTGTTGCGAGTCACCAGCCGGGACGTGATCCACTCGTACTGGATTCCCAAGTTGAACGGCAAGAAGGACAGCGTCCCCGGTCGCGTTCACCTTTTGCGCATGGAGGGTTCCGAACCCGGTATCTACGCCGGACAGTGCACCGAGTTCTGTGGTCTGTCGCACGCCTACATGCGCATGGAGGCGGTGGTCCTGTCCAAGGCGGATTACGCGACATGGGTGGCGAACCAGTTGGAGGCCTACAGCTCTCCGTCGGCGGGCAACGTCTCGGCCGTCGAGGGCGAGAAGCTGTTCCTGCAGCAGTGTGCTCGATGCCACCAAGTGAACGGTCTGCTCAATGCCGACGGAACACCGAACGTGGCGGCTCCCGACCAGTACGTGGTGTCCGGTGCGGCTCCGAACCTCACCAATCTCATGACCCGCAACACGTTCGCCGGCGCCTCGTGGGATCTCTTGACGCCCGAATGTCGCGATGACGTCTGGAACGCCACTCCGGGGGAGTTCGGCGAGAAGTACCTGGCCGGCGTCAGCGAGGATTGCCTCAATCAGAAGGACCTGCGCGAGTGGTTGCGCAACGCTCCCGAGAAGAAGCCCATGTACGCCGACCCCACCAAGCTCACCGAGACCGGTGGTAGGTACCGCGGCATGCCCGCCCTCGGTCTCACCGAAGATCAGATCTCTGCCCTCGTCGCCTACCTACTCGAACTGAAGTAAAGGGAGAACACTCAGATGGCCATCATCGAACGTCCCTCCTCCGAGGTCGCCATTGCCGGCGGCTCCACGATCGGCGTCAAGCCGAGCGAAGCACTCGGAGTCTTCAAGCGTCCGGTCGCCAGCACGTCCTGGCGTGACTGGATCGTCACCGTCGACCACAAGAAACTCGGCATCATGTACGGCGTCGCCGCGTTCTTCTTCTTCATCGTGGGCGGGCTCGAGGCAGTACTCATCCGCATGCAGCTCATCGCTCCCAACGGCAAGGTCCTGAACGCCGATCAGTACAACCAGATGTTCACGATGCACGCCACCACCATGGTGTTCCTTTTCGTGATGCCCATGGCGGCGGCGTTCGCGAACTACTTCGTTCCGTTGCAGATCGGCGCCCGTGACGTGGCCTTCCCGCGCATCAACGCTTTCGGCTTTTGGTGCTTCCTCTTCGGTGGAATCTTCCTCAACACCGCGTGGTTCCTGGGCGGCGCGGCCGATGGCGGCTGGTTCATGTACGCCCCGAACTCCAGCACGTTGTTCTCGCCGAGCCACGGCATCGACTTCTGGTCGATGGGTCTGCAGATCACGGGCATCGCCTCGCTCACCGGCGCGATCAACCTCATCGTGACCAGCCTGAACATGCGCGCACCGGGCATGAAGATGATGCGTATGCCCATCTTCACCTGGATGGTGTTGGTGGTGCAGTTCCTGCTGTTGTTCGCCATCCCGGTCATCACCGTGGCGCTCTTCCTGCTCACCTTCCAGCGTTCGTTCGACGCCACGTTCTTCGACGTGGCCTCCGGCGCGGATCCGCTGTTGTGGCAGCACCTGTTCTGGATCTTCGGTCACCCTGAGGTGTACATCTTGATCCTGCCGTCGTTCGGCATCGTGTCCGAGATCCTGCCGGTCTTTTCGAAGAAGCCCTTGTTCGGTTACCCCATCGTCGCCCTGTCCGGTGCCGCCATCGGATTCGTGGGCTGGGGAGTTTGGGCTCACCACATGTTCGCCTCCGGACTCGGTCCGGTGTCGGTGACGGTGTTCTCGATGGCCACCATGGCCATCGCGGTTCCCACCGGTGTCAAGATCGTCAACTGGGTCATGACCATGTGGGGAGGCAAGTTGCAGTTCACGGTGCCGATGTTGTTCGCCATCGCCCTCGTTGTGCAGTTCACCATTGGTGGATTGTCCGGCGTGACCCACGCCGTGGCTCCCAGTGACACGCAGCAGACCGACACCTACTACATCGTGGCCCACTTCCACTACGTGTTGTTCGGGGGTGCGATCTTCGGTCTCTTCGCTGGCTTCTACTACTGGTGGCCGAAGATGTTCCGCAAGCAACTGAGCGAAAGTCTCGGTCGCTGGAACTTCTGGCTGATGGTGGTGGGCATGAACATGACCTTCGGCCCGATGCACATGCTCGGACTGCAGGGCCAGCCCCGTCGTATGTCGGTCTGGACCGAAGCCCGTGCGGGCGAGGGCTTTTTCAACCTGGGTTTCTGGAATCGAATCTCGTCGATCGGTTCACTGGTGCTGTCGCTCGGTGTGTTGCTGTTCATCATCAACGTGGCGTACACCCACAAGTCCAAGAAGGTGGCCATCGCGCCTCTCGACCCGTGGGACGGACGCACCTTGGAGTGGATGACCGACAGCCCGCCCAAGGAGCACAACTTCGACACCATCCCGACCGTCAACAACCTGGACGAGTTCTTCCACCGGAAGTACGCCCAAGATGGCACGACGCACGAGATCACGCAGGTGGCCACGGCCGAAGAGGTGTTGGCCGAGATGAACTCGCACCCCGACGAGCACATTCACATGCCGTCGCGGTCGTACTGGCCCATTTTGTTGGCGTTGGCGCTTCCGATCATCGGCTACGGCCTCATCTACAACCGCATCATCCTGGCGGTCGGTGTGGCCATGGTCGTGGCGACGATGTTCGGTTGGGCCATGGAGCCGTCCACGGCGGCCGACGACGATTTCGATCCGCCCGCCCCCGGCGACGGTGGCGGCCACACGAAGGAGCTGGCGCCCCTTGGCTGACACCGCGATCGCCCACGACCATGACTCGGATCATGGCGCTCACGTCACCTCGACCGGCTTGTCCAACACCAAGTTGGGGATGTGGATGTTCCTCGGATCCGAATGCCTGCTGTTCGGCGGACTCATCTCCACCTACATGCTCTACAAGGGTCGGGTGAACTCGGGCCCCCAACCCGACCAGATCTTCGACATCCCGTTCACCTCGGTCAGTTCGTTCGTGTTGCTCATGAGTTCGCTCACCATGGTGCTGGCGGTGTCGGCGGCCCAGCGAAAGGACGACCGCAACACCAACCTGTGGTTGACCATCACCGCACTGCTGGGTGCCACCTTCGTCGGTGGTCAGGTGTACGAGTTCACGGCCTTCTATCGCGAGGGTCTGGGCTTCACGACCAGCTTGTTCGGCTCCAGCTTCTACACCCTCACCGGTTTCCACGGTGTGCACGTCAGCGTGGGCATCATCATGCTGATGGCGCTGGTAGGGATGATCAGCCGTAATCGCGTCCCAGGGAACAAGGCCGAGTCGGTGGAGATGGTGGGCCTCTACTGGCACTTCGTCGACATCGTCTGGATCGTCATCTTCACCCTCGTCTACCTGATCCCGTCCTGAGGAGCCAACGATGAGCACCGCCACCGACCACAGCGCCACCGCCGAACACTCCTCGGAGCACACGGAGGAACATCACGGCGCCAGCGACAAGCAGTACATCGTCATCGCCTTGATTCTCGCGGCCCTCACCGCCATCGAGGTGTCCACGTATTACGTCGATTTCGGGCCGTTGTTCATGCCAACGTTGTTCGTACTGATGACCGTGAAGTTCGTCGTCGTGGTGTCGTACTTCATGCACCTCAAGTTCGACAACAAGTTGTTCAGCTACCTGTTCTACTCGGGTCTGATCCTGGCTCTCACCGTCTACATCGGCGCGCTCTCCACCTTCAAGTTCTTCCTACAGAAAGGCTGAACCATGTGGGCCATGGAGAATCCGTGGCGTTTTCAATCGCACATCGAGGTGTGGTTGTTGATCACGTTCCTGGTGGCGTCGTACGTGTACGTGGTGCGCGTGCTCGGACCCAAGGCGGTGGCGCCCGGGGAGCCGGTGGTCACCAGACGCCAGCTGCTGTGTTTCGTGGCTGGTATCACCACGCTGTGGATCGGTTCGGACTGGCCGATGCACGACATCGCCGAGGAGTACCTGTACTCGGTGCACATGTTCCAGCACATGGCCCTGACCTATTTCATGCCACCGCTGGTGGTGTTGGCGACGCCCGAATGGTTCGTGCGGATTCTGGTGGGCAAGGGGCGGGCTCTTCGGGCCCTCAACTTCATGGTGCATCCGGTGCGGGCCGCGTTTCTTTTCAACGTGATCGTGATGGTCAGCCACGTTCCCGCCGTGGTGAACCGTTCGGTGTCGAACGGACCGCTCCACTATTCGGTGCATTTCTTGTTGGTGACCACCTCGATCCTGATGTGGTTGCCGGTGTGTGGTCCGTTGAAGGAACATCACATCTCGCCGATGGGCAAGATGATCTATCTGTTCCTGAACAGCGTGGTGGCCACGGTGCCGGCGGGTTGGCTGACTTTCGCCGAAGGAACGGTGTACAAGCACTACGACACGCCGGTGCGGGTGTGGGGCGTGTCGGTCAGCAACGACCAGCAGATGGCCGGTGCGATCATGAAACTGGGAGGCTCGATTTTCCTGTGGACCATCATCGGTGTGATGTTCGTGCGCACCTTCGTCAAGACGTTCCGCCACGAGAACGACACGGCCTACATCCGCAAGCCGTTGACGATGGCCGACGTGGAGAAGGCCTTCGAGGAATCCGAACCCATCCGCGAATCCCGTTCCCACTGACGACCCAGAGCGTTACTCCCAGCGGAACGTCAGCGCGGTGAGGGCCGGCGCGACCACGGCCCAGGCCCCCAACACGATCCACGACGTGCCCGGGCGATCGGCTCCGCCCACCAACGCGTCGCGCAACACATCGGCCAGCGCACCACTGGGCAGGCATTTGGCCACGGCGGCGAGCGGCTCGGGCAACTCGTCGAACGGGATCACCATTCCACCCAACAACAACAAGACGAGGTAGAGCCCGTTCTGCGCGGCCAGGTTGATCTCGGCGCGCAGGCGTCCGGCGATGAACAGTCCGACGCCGCCGAAGGCGATCGTTCCGGTGATGACGGCACCCACCGCCAACAGCCACCGGGCCGACCCGGCTTCCCAACCGAGCACCAACGCCACCGGCACCAGCACGACCAATTGGATCATCTGCACCACGATGACCGTCGTGATCTTGGCCGCCAACCAACGCGGTCGACCCAGGGGAGTGGCGCCCAAGCGCTTCAGCACGTTGTAGCCGCGTTCGAAGCCGGTGGCGATGCCCAGGCTGACCATGGCACTGCTCATGACCGCCAGAGCCAGCACGCCGGGCGTCAGGAAGTCGATGGGTTCGCGGACGTCACCGGTGGGCAACACGTCGACCGTGCTGAAGAACACCAACAACAGAACCGGAATGATGAGGGTCAGCAGCAGTTGCTCGCCGTTGCGCAACACCACCGTCAACTCGGCGCGCAACTGCGAACGGAGCGGACCGGGAACACGACTCACGACCGACCCCCGGTGAGATCCTTGAAGACGTCCTCCAGGCTGCTCATGCCGGCGCGCAACTCGATCACGTCGATGCCGCGTTCGGACAACCACACGGCCAACGCACCGATGAGTCCCTGCGGGGCGTCCTCGATGGTGTAGTTGCCCGGGGCCTCCTCGACGAGCCAGCCGGCCAGATTCTCGGGCATGGCATCCAGATCGAGCGGCTTCGCCGTGCGCAGCCGCACGGCCTGGCGGGCCTTGCGGACGTCATCCAAGGTCCCGTTCACCAACACCTTGCCCGTGTCGAAGATGACGACGCGATCGCACACCTTCTCGGCCTCGTCGAGTTCGTGCGTGGCCAGGATCACGGTGCAACCCTCGTCGGCCAGGTTGCGAATGACGGACCGGATCATGGTCCGGCCGTTCACGTCGACCCCACTGGTGGGTTCGTCGAGAAAGACGATCGCCGGTCGGGCGGCCAGGGCCAATGCCAACGAAAGCCGTTGCTTCTCACCACCGGACAATCGGCGCCACGCGGTGCGACGCCGCTCGGACAGACCCACCAACTCGATCAATTCGTCGGGGTTCGCGGCCTTGCCGGATCCCGAGGAATACAGCCCGCAGTATTGGCGGACGACGTCGATCGGTCGGGCACTCGGGTAGACACCACCCTCCTGCAACATGATGCCCATGCGATTGGCCAAGGACCGACGGTCGCGATGGGGGTCGAGACCCAACACCCGCACGTGACCGGACGAGCGACGACGCAGACCCTCGCACACCTCGATGGTGCTGGTCTTGCCGGCACCGTTCGGGCCCAGAACCGCGGTCACCTCACCGGGACGCGCCGTGAACGACACCGAGTCGACAGCCAACACCTCGCCGTAGCGCACGCTCAGGTTCTCCACTTCCAGCGTGAGCTCGGTGCGGTGGATACGGCTGAAGCCCGCTGAAGCGTCGCTGGTCACGACCCGAGACTACTCACGCCCATTTCACGGGGCGATTTCGCACGGTCGTGGCCGAAGCACGACGGGTATCCTTGGGTTCCTGTGATCGACGTTCGTCTGCTCCGCCACGATCCCGAGTCCGTTCGGGTCGCCTTGGCCCGCCGCGGTGCGCCCGAATTGTTACAACAACTCGTTGCCGCCATCGCGCTCGATGAACAGTTGCGCCAGATCACGGCCGAACGCGACGGTATTCGGGCCTCCGTCAACGAATTCTCCAAGAAGGTGGGTCAGGCTCGGCGTGACGGGGACACCGAGTTGGCGGACCGACTGCAGCTCGAGAGCCGATCACTCGGAGAAACCGAAAAGGTTCTGGCC
>SYCH01000270.1 GCA_005787025.1 Actinomycetota bacterium
CGCGAGGAAAGCCAGCACGACTTCATCGAGAACAGTCATGCATCCACGGTTCTGTCGTACGCGTACGGCATGGCGGTTGCGCGGGACTCCGGCGTGGCAAACCATCGGCACATCGTGGCGGTCATAGGCGACGGTTCCATGACCGGCGGGATGGCGTACGAAGCACTCAACAACCTCGGACACTCGAAGAAGCGCGTGATCGTCATCCTGAACGACAACGGACGCAGCTATGCGCCGACCATCTCGAACCTGACCCAGCCCCACAGCTCTCTGGTCGATGCCGAACGCCCGCAACCTTCCGACCGTTCGGCGTTCCCCGAGCGCATCTCCGAAAAGCTTTCGCACAGTCTCACGCGCATCCGCATGAATCCGTTGTACGTGCAACGTCAGCGACGGCTGGAAGCGTGGTTGCAGAACCTCCCCGTGGTGGGTCAACAGGCCGAAAAGGGGATGGAGGCGGTCAAGGCCGCCGTTCGTGAATTCCTTCAACCGCCGTCATTCTTCGAGGCGCTCGGCGTTCGATACATCGGCCCCATCGACGGACACGACGTTCGTGAACTCGAGATCGCTTTGCGCAATGCCGAGGATCTCTCGGCCGAGGGACCGATCGTCGTCCATGTTCTCACTCAAAAGGGCAAGGGCTATCCACCCGCCGAGGACGACGACGAAAAGCACCTGCACGACACCCCGGTGTTCGACCCAGCCGTCGGACCCCCCAAGGCCGTTCCCACCGGATACACCCAGGCCTTCGCCGACGCCATCCTGAAAGAAGCCGAGGCCGACTCGCGCATGGTGGCCATCACCGCCGCCATGCCCGGCCCCACCGGGTTGCTGCCTTTCCAGGATCGATTCGCGGATCGGTTCTTCGACGTGGGCATCGCCGAGCAACACGCGGTCACGGCTGCCGCCGGAATGGCCATGGGCGGCATGCGTCCGATCGTCGCGCTCTATTCGACATTCTTGTCGCGCGCTTGGGATCAGGTCGTCTACGACGTGGCGCTGCATCGCCTGCCCGTCATCTTCTGTCTCGATCGCGCCGGGATCACCGGAGACGACGGCCCGAGTCACCATGGCATCTACGACATGGCGCTGCTCACGAAGGTTCCGGGAATGCGTGTGTTGGCGCCGTCGAGCGCGCAGGAACTCCAGCAGATGCTCCACGATGCAGTCGGTTTGGCCGACGCGGGTCCCGTGATGATCCGCTACCCCAAGGGTGCCGCTCGTCAAGTGTCCGAGAACGAAGTGGGCTCGGGTCTCGACGCCCGCAAGCTCCGCTCCGGCGACGGATCGCTGGCGATCCTGGCGGTGGGCAAGATGGTCGCCGCGGCGATCAAGGCCGCCGACATGTTGAACGAGCGCGGCGTTTCGGCCACGGTGTGGGACGTGCGCTCCTGCACACCGCTGGACGCATCCATGTGCGACGACGCGGCGCGTCATCAGCGGGTCATCACCATCGAGGACGGCATCCGCGAGGGTGGCGTCGGCATGTCCATCGCGTCCGAGATTCACGCACGAAACGAGAAGTGTCTCGTCGACGTTCTCGGAGTCCCGACGAAGTTCCTCCCCCATGCGAAGCCCGATCGCCTGCTGGCCTCGCTCGGCCTCGACGCGGACGGGATCATCGCGACGTTCGAGTCCGCCGCCGACCGAGCAGAGTGACATGACGTCGCTCGACGATCTTCACGACGAGATGGCCTTGGCGATTCGGGTGGCCGATGCCGCCGATGCGATGTCATTGCCGTACTACGAAAAGCGCTCGTTCACTCTTTCGCGCAAGGCCGACCACAGCGAGGTGACCGAGGCCGATCGCAACACCGAGTCGACGATCACTTCGATGCTCATCTCGGAACGGCCGGGTCACGGCATCTACGGAGAGGAACACGGTGTGGTCGGTAACTCGAACTCCGAATGGACTTGGGTGATCGACCCCATAGATGGAACCTCCAATTTCGTGCGTGGAGTTCCTGTATGGGCGTCGCTCATCGCACTCGTTCACCGCGACCGCGGGCCGGTGCTGGGCGTCGTTTCCGCGCCCGCGATGGCCCGACGTTGGTGGGGTGGTCTCGGCTTGGGCGCTTTCGCCAACAGTCGCCCCATTCATATCTCCGAGGTGGATGAAGTGAGTGCCGCGCAGGTCAGTGTCACCTTCAACAAGGGATGGGACGAGTCGGGACGAACCGCGGATCTCATCCGGCTTCAGCAGTCCGCGTATCGCACCCGTGGTTACGGAGACTTCTGGCAACACATGCTCGTCGCCGAAGGCGCCATCGACATCGCGGTGGATGCCATCGGTCTGGCACCGTACGACAATGCCGCGGTGCAAGCGGTCGTCGAAGCGGCCGGTGGAACGCACACCGACCGATTCGGTCGGCGCGACTACACCAGCAACTCGGCGATCTCGTCCAACGGTCGTCTGCACTCCGCGGTGGTCGGTATTCTCGGCGCATGACCCGCGTCGTCATCAAGAACGCCAATCTCATCGACGGTACCGGCGCGCCCGCGCGGTTGGCCGACATCACCATGCAGGGCGGCCTCTTCATCGAGGTCGCCTCGTCGGGTTCGGCCAGCACGACGAGCGCCGAACGAGTGATCGACGCCGACGGAGCACTGGTCACACCCGGCTTCGTCGACGTGCACACTCACTACGACGCCCAGGTGTCGTGGGATCCGTGGCTCACTCCCAGCTCGTGGCACGGAGTCACGACCGCGGTCATGGGCAATTGCGGAGTGGGCTTCGCGCCCGCTCACCCCGATCGGCATCAGTGGCTGATCGAACTGATGGAGGGCGTCGAGGACATCCCGGGTTCCGCCATGACCGATGGCATCGATTGGCAATGGGAGAGCTTCCCCGAGTATCTGAACTCTGTCGGAGGGCGTTCCTACGTTCTCGACATCGGTACCCAAATCGCGCACGGGCCACTGAGGGCGTACGTGATGGGACAACGCGGTGCCGACAACCTTCCGGCCACCGAGGACGACCGCCGACGAATGGCCGAACTGGTGGAAGATGCCCTTCGCGCTGGTGCGCTCGGCTTCTCGACCAGTCGTACCCCTTTGCACAAATCCAAGAGTGGTGAACTCGTGCCCGGCACGATGGTCGACGCCGAGGAATTGTTCGAGATCGCCGACGCGATGGCTCGCGTTGGACACGGCAACTTCCAATTCTCACCCGAGCACATCCGCGTCCCGAACGAGGAATGGGTGTGGATGCGCGAGTTGGCCCGACGCACCGGTCGCACCGTGAGCGTGAACCTCAGCCAGACGGATCAATCTCCTGAGATTTGGCGATCGGTGTTGACTCGTCTCGACGAAGCCCGCGCCGACGGGATTCCCATGGTCGCCCAAGTGGCCGGGCGCTCCATCGGAATCATGTATTGCTTGCACGGCTCGGTGCACCCATTGCTTTTCCATCCTGCGTACGCCGAAGTTCAAGACCTTCCCATGCCCGAACGCCTGCGGGCACTGGCGGATCCCGGGCGACGTCGTCGCATCGTCGAGGACGTTCCGAACGATGGCGGATTCTTCCAACGAATCGTTCTCGACAAGTTGGACGGAATGTGGTTGGTGAACGGTGAGGACATCGATTACGAGCCGAGTCGCGAGGATTCGATCGGAGGCATCTCTCGACGAACGGGGGAGAATCCGGTCGAACTGATACTGAATCAGCTGATGTCCGACGATGGGCACGGGATGATCTACGCCCCCTTCTTCAACTACTCCTACGGTGATCTGTCGATGACCTACGAGGCGCATCTGCATCCCGGCACGCGTATGGGACTGTCGGACGCGGGTGCGCACTGTGGTGCGATCTGCGACGGTGGAATGCCGACGTTCATGCTGACGCATTGGACTCGCGATCGTCGGCGCGGACCCCGACTCGACTTGGAATACGTGATCCACCGCCAAACCGCCCAGACCGCCCAGTTGTTCGGGCTCCACGATCGTGGCGTGGTCACCCCGGGCAAGCGAGCGGACCTGAACATCATCGACTACGAGAACCTGGGGTTCGATGTGCCCCGCATGGCGTTCGACCTTCCGGCCAACGGGCGCCGTCTGGTGCAGCGGGGGCGCGGGTACATCGCGACGTTCGTGGCGGGCGAGCAAACCGTGGATCGCGACGAGTTCACGGGCGCACTCCCCGGACGCCTCATCCGCGGTCCCCAAAATCCCTAAATGCGACAGTGTGTCGCGAATTGGTAAGGGGTCAGCGGTAGAACGGGTTTTCGCCGGAGGTGTGGTCCGTCAGGTCGCGCACTCGTTCCAGCCCGTCCACCTTCTCCACCAGTTGCGTCTGGACGCCTTCCAGCATCGTCATCCGGCTCATCGAGCACCCATGGCAACCGCCACCCATCGTCAGATAGGCAGTGCCCTCCGTATCGTGTCCGACATAGGTCACGAATCCCCCGTGCGCCGCCAGTGCCGGATTCACCTCGGTCGCGATCACGGCCTCGATCTCGGCCGACATCACGTCGTCGCTCACCAGTCCCTCGACCACCATCGCCACCGGCTTGTTGGGGTTGCGAATCACGAGACCGGTCGACGAGGCGTAATCGAGTACCGCGCCCTGCAGTAACTCCAGATCCTTCGCGGGGATGATGACCTTCATCCCGCCATGGGTGCGCACCTCGTCGGTGAACGCGGCCTTTCGGAACTCGTCGAGCGACAAGTCGTACTTGAATTCCTCGCCCGCGCTACTGACGACTTCGAGGCGTAATCCCAAGGACGCGGCGTCCTCCTCCGCATCACGGAGCTTGATCAGTTCGGCGAGCGCGTCATCGGTGATCGTGATGATCGTTCCGCTGTCGACGGCTGAGGATTGGGGGGCAAGAGGACTCACGGCTCCGAGGCTACCGTCGGCTCGAAGCCGACCCCCGCTCAACGTGGACCCCCTCCGTCACATTCGATCCGCTGGCCCGTGACGTAGCCCGCCCCGTCACTGCACAGCCAAAGCACGACGTTGGCCACGTCCAGTGGTTGACACACGCGTCCGAACGGGGACGCCTTGTCGAGGGCTCGCAAATCCGTCATTTCCTTTTGACCGGTCATCGCCCGGGCCAGTCGCAGACCCATGTCGGTCTCCACCAGACCGGGCGCCACCACGTTCACGTGGATCCCGTAGGGGCGCTCTTCCTTGGCCAGCGTGAATGCCAACGCCTCCATGGCCGCCTTGCCCATCGAATACGGCGCGCCATTCGCGCTCATGTGGGAGGTGGCGACGGACGAGATCATCACGATGTCGCCACGTCCCCGCGTTCGCATGTTCGGCAACGCACAGCGGGCCAGATGGTGCGGTCCCACCGCGTGCGTGCCGAGCAATCTCTCCACCTCACCGGGATCGGTGTCGGCGACGGCCCGTCCGCGCGACGCCACCCCGGCGTTGCACACCAAGATGTCGATGCCGCCCAGTTCGGCCACCACCGCATCGACCATCGACGCGACCGCATCGGGGTCGTCGA
>SYCH01000271.1 GCA_005787025.1 Actinomycetota bacterium
CGGGGGTCGTCCTCGGGGATACCGGCTTCGACCTTGCCCACCAAGTCGGCGCCGACGTCGGCGGCCTTGGTGAAGATGCCACCACCGACGCGCAGGAACAGCGCCAGCAGCGATCCGCCGAATCCGAAGCCCACCAGGATCACCGACGAGGTGTTCTGGAACGCCATGATGATGGCGGTGGCACCGAGCAGGCCGAGGCCCACCGTGAACATGCCCGCCACACCACCGGTGCGGAAGGCCACGGTGAGGGCGCGGGGCATGCTGTTGCTCAGCGCGGCCGCGGCGGTGCGAACGTTGCCCTGGGTGGCCAAGGTCATACCGATGTAGCCGGTGAGACCCGAGGCCAGACAGCCCAGGATGAACGCCACGGTGCGCCACAAACCGGCCTCACCGAACGACAACGCGACGGAGTCGTCCGGCTTCAGGATCTCGGTGGAGGTAACGAACACGATGGCGGCCAGAGGGATCAAGATGACCGCGATGGTCTTGAACTGGCGCTTCAGGTAGGCGAGGGCTCCCTCTTGGATCGCCTTGGCGATCTCGATCATCTTCGGGGAGCCTTGACTCTCGGCGAGGACCTTCTTGACGAGGAAGAAACCCACTCCGAGGGCGAGGAGGGCGGCGGCGGCGGACAACCACAGAACGGCCCATTCACCACCTTTCAGCGTGAAGCTCTGCCAACCGCCTTCTGCGGCAATAAGTGAAAACACCAGAACTCTCCTCGAGACACTCGGGGGCGGTCCGGTTGACCGCCCTGCCAGGGGCGAACGAAGTGTAGATACTCCGGGACCCCAACGACGAGATGGCTGGGATTCGGGCGTTCGCGACCCCCGGGACCGGTGCTTGTGACTGTTGGCTCCGACCCTGGTTGAGGCGGGGACGATTTCGGGGTCGCCAGCGATGGAGGAGTAGCGTCAAGTGTGGTTCACCGTGCGGTGAACCGCTGGTGGCCCAGGTGGGTCGTTCGGGAAAGGCGCAGGACACGATGGCGCAGACAATCACCAAGAGGGGTCCGGTTTCGGGCACCGCGGTCGCTCGGGCGTCGCGCAAGCGCAAGCCCTTCCTCCTCGACCTGTACGGCACCGCCGTGGGCAAGAAGTACGTCATGGCCATCACCGGCCTCGGTCTCATCGGTTTCGTGGTCTTCCACATGATCGGCAACCTGAAGATGTACATGGGTGCCTCGGACCTGAACCACTACGCCCATTTCCTGGAGAAGCTGCTCTACCCGATCCTGCCCGAGAAGGCCATGCTCTGGATCCTGCGTGGGGGCCTGATCGCCATGCTGTTGCTGCACCTGCACGCTGCGTACACCTTGACGGTGTTGAACCGTCGGGCCCGTCCGGTGAAGTACCAGAGCGAGCGCGACTACCAGGTGGCCAGCTTCGCCAGTCGCTCGATGCGCCTCACCGGCATCGTGGTGCTGTTGTTCGTGATCTGGCACCTGCTCGACCTGACCTTCGGTGCCGGTTCCATCAACTCGTACACCGGCAGCAAGGACGCCGAGGGTCGTCTGAAAGACGTCTACGGTGCCGTGGTGTTCAGCCTCGAGCGCGTCCCGGTGGCCATTTTCTACGTGTTGGCCAACATCATGTTGGGCACCCACTTGTTCCACGGCGTCTGGAGTCTCTTCCAGTCGCTCGGCTGGAACAACCCCAAGTTCAACAAGTGGCGCACGAGTGCGGCCACGGGCATCGCGACGCTCGTCGTCGTCGGAAACGTTTCGTTCCCCATCGCAGTACTCGCCGGAATCGTCGGCTGACCCGGATCACCAGGAGACCCTCACATGACGATCACACTCGATTCCAAGATCCCCACCGGCCCCGTGGCTGACGCGTGGAACACCTACAAGAGCGACGTGAAGCTGGTCGCTCCCGGTAACAAGCGCAAGTTCAAGGTCATCGTGGTGGGTACCGGCTTGGCCGGCGCCTCGGCCGCGGCGACGTTGGCCGAGTTGGGTTACCAAGTCGACGCGTTCACGTTCCACGATTCGCCCCGTCGCGCGCACTCGATCGCCGCACAGGGTGGCATCAACGCCGCCAAGAACTATCAGGGTGACGGCGACAGCGTTCACCGTCTGTTCTACGACACCATCAAGGGCGGAGACTTCCGCGCACGCGAAGGAAACGTGCACCGCCTCGCCGAAGTGTCGGTGAACATCATCGACCAGATGGTCGCTCAGGGCGTCCCGTTCGCTCGCGAGTACGGCGGATTGCTCGACACCCGTTCGTTCGGTGGTGCGCAGGTGAGCCGAACGTTCTACGCGCGCGGCCAGACCGGCCAGCAATTGTTGCTGGGCGCGTACCAGCAGTTGGCCCGTCAGATCGGCCTGGGCAACGTGCGGTTGTTCAACCGTACCGAGTTGGTCGACGTCGTCACCGTCGAGGGTCGTTGCGCCGGCATCGTCACCCGCGACCTCATGACGGGCGACGTGGTGTCGCATGCCGCTCACGCGGTTGTCATGGCCACCGGCGGATACGGCAACGTGTTCTTCCTGTCCACCAACGCCATGGCCTGCAACGTGACCGCCGCGTGGCGCGCGCACCGTAAGGGTGCGCTGTTCGCGAACCCCTGCTACACGCAGATCCACCCCA
>SYCH01000272.1 GCA_005787025.1 Actinomycetota bacterium
ACGTGGGCGACAACGTGGGCGACTGTGCCGGTATGGCCGCTGACCTCTTCGAGTCGTACGAAGTGACTCTGGTGGCTTCGATCATCCTCGGTGTGGCCGCATTCAACTCCATCGGTCTGAACCCTGCCCTCGGCTTGGTGTTCCCGTTGGCCGCTCGCGCCATCGGCGTCATCGCCTCCATCGCCGGTGTGTTCGCCGTGAAGGCCAAGGACGACGAGACCGACGCGCTCAAGCCCATCAACCGCGGCTTCCTCGTGGCCGGCGTGCTCACTTTGGTCGGCACCTTGGCTCTGGCGCTGGCCTACGTCGGCAACGACAAGGGAACCCCGGACGACGAGGGCAAGGTCGTGTTGCTGAGCGGCGCTGGCTGGCGCGTGTTCGGTGCCGTGGCCGTGGGACTCATCCTGGCCCAGTTGGTCAGCCGTCTGACCGAGTACTACACCAGCACGCATTACCGCCCGGTGAAAGAGATCGCCGAGTCCTCCGAGACCGGTCCGGCCACCGTGGTGTTGTCGGGTACCGCCTCGGGTCTCGAGAGCTCGGTGTACGCGGTGGTCGCCATCGCCGTGGCCATCGGTGTGGCCATCGGTCTCGGTGGCGGCAACCTGACCTTCAGCTTCTACCTCGTCGCCCTGTGCGGCATGGGAATGTTGGCCACCACTGGTGTGATCGTGTCCGAGGACACCTTCGGCCCGGTCAGTGACAACGCGGCCGGCATCGCCGAGATGTCGGGTGAGTTCCATGGTGAGCCCGAGAAGATCATGGTGGCCCTCGACGCGGTGGGCAACACCACCAAGGCCGTCACCAAGGGCTTCGCCATCGGTTCGGCGGTCATCGCCGCCGTGGCCCTGTTCGCCTCGTTCATCGAGATTGCCGGCGCGAACCTCAAGGACAAGATCACGGGCGAGCCGTTGGTCGACAGCGTGAAGAACCTCGCCGATGGCGTGTTCAAGTTGCCCGAGTTGGCCATCAACGTCGCCGAGCCCAAGGTCTTCATCGGCTTGCTCATCGGTGGCGCCGTGCCGTTCCTCTTCTCGGCTCTGGCCATCCGCGCCGTGGGTCGCACCGCCGGCGTGGTGGTGCAGGAAGTTCGCAACCAGTTCGCCGACGGTGGCATCATGGCCGGCACCAAGCAGCCCGACTACGGCCCGGTCATCGACATCTGCACCAAGGCGTCGCTGCGCGAGTTGACCACCCCGGCGTTGCTGGCGGTGCTCACCCCCGTCGTCATCGGTTTCGGCATCGACTGGAAGGCGCTCGGCGCTTTCTTGGCCGCGGTCATCCTCGTCGGCCAGCTCATGGCGAACTATCTCAGCAACGCCGGTGGTGCCTGGGACAACGCCAAGAAGTACATCGAGGACGGCCACCATGGTGGCAAGGGAAGCGACTCGCACAAGGCCGCCGTCATCGGCGACACCGTGGGTGACCCGTTCAAGGACACCGCTGGCCCGGCGCTCAACCCGCTGATCAAGGTGATGAACCTGGTGTCGTTGTTGATCCTGCCGGCCATCATCACCCAACAAGACAACGACGGTGTGCGTTACGCGATCGCGGGGGTGGCCCTGGTGGTGCTCATCGGCTCGTTGATCTTCTCCGGTCGCAAGACCGACAGCATCAGCAGCTTGGCGTCCAGCAAAGCCTGACCACCGAACACTCGACAAAGGGGCGCTCCGGGCAACCGGAGCGCCCCTTTGCTTTTCCCACGCACTAGCGTCGCCGCATGCTCGCTCTGTTCGACGTCGAATCCTGGATCGAAAGCGGCGGCCTGGCCATCCTGGCCGCCATCGTGTTCGCCGAGTCCGGTCTGCTCGTCGGCTTCTTCCTGCCGGGCGATTCGCTCCTGTTCATCGCCGGCTTCCTCACCTCGTCGGCCGGACCCGAAGCCCTGGGTGTCAAGCCCGACTCGTTGCCCTCGTTGCCGCTGGTGGCCGTCGTGGTGGTGTTGGCCGCCATCATCGGCGACCAGGTCGGCTACATGTTCGGTCGCAAAGTGGGTCCGAGCCTGTTCCAGCGTGAGGAGAGTCGGCTGTTCAAACCGTCGCACGTCACCAAGGCCCACGACTTCATGGAGAAGCACGGGTCCAAGACCATCGTCATGGCCCGCTTCGTACCCATCGTGCGCACGTTCGCCCCCATCGTGGCCGGCGTCAGCAACATGCAGTACCGCACGTTCGTCACGTACAACATCGTGGGTGGAATCGTGTGGGGCGCCGGCCTCACCACGCTCGGCCACTACCTGGGCGACATCTCCTGGGTGAAGGACAACATCGAAATCGCCTCGTTGGTGATCGTCTTCGTCTCGATCCTGCCGATGGTGATCGAGTTCGTCCGCCATCGGCGACACAAGAACGCGCACTGATCGATCAGGACCGCCGTGCCCATCCCTCGGGCGTCGCCACCAGATCCAACACCGATCCATCCGGAAAGCGGAACGGGATCCGAGCGTCCAGATGGGCCAGCACGACGTCGAACGGATCGACCGACAACGGTTCCATCGACCAGCGGTGCGAGCGGACCGAGTCGCATTCGTCGATCGTGATCCGGCCGTCTCGCGTCTCCACCTCGCCCAGCAACACCCCGCGGTGGCGATAACCACCGGGCATCGGCTCCGCTGTCGCCGTCGCGTACCACTCCAGATCGCTGGCCATGGGGACGAGGGTGCCGTGCACCCGTCCCAGTGCCTCCTGCGGGTCGTCCAGTTCCACCGCATGGGTCTCGTTGCCGATCGTCCACTGCTCGAGAGGCGACTCGCACGTGTACTCCGCCCACATGGCCTCGGCCTTGGCGATCATCGGATCCGAGCGACGCGGGATGTCGAACTCGACGACGTGCATCAGCGGTCGACCCCGCCTCCACCACCCCCAGCAGTACCACGAGCTCGCCCCGCGCCGAAGACGGTACGAGGTGTACCCACCGCTCGCGATCGCCGCATCCCACCACGCGAACGACCACTCCTCCTCGAGGGCGTCCGAATGCGCCCGTTCGTCTCGATCGGAAACGGTCATCGTCCGGCAGACTACGGAGCCATGAGCAACGGCACCGTGCGTTACCTGAGCCTGGAATGGATCGACGCCCTCACCCGCGAGGTGGCCGCCAGTTCGGCGATGGCCGCGGTGGCCGACGAACACACGGTGGGAGTCACCCAAACGGTCACCGGTGGGCCCGAGGGCGACGTCACCTATCACTTGCAGATCGCCGATGGTGTGGCCGCGTTCGGACCCGGCGCGGCGTGGCCCGAGGACGTGCGTTTCGAACAGGAATGGGAAACCGCCGTGGCCGTGGCCACCGGCACCCTCAACGCCCAGCAAGCGTTCATCACCGGGCGCATTCGTCTGACGGGTGATCAACAGAAGTTGGGCGAGAGCACACCGGTCTTCGCCGCGCTCGATTCGGTGTTCTCCACCGTGCGCGAGTTCACCGTTTACGAGTGACTCGCGTGCGCGCCACTCACCACCAATAAGGCCACGCCACACAACGCGCCACCCACCAGATACGGAGCACCGACAGAGACGTGGTCGTAGAGCAATCCGGCCACCGCCGGGCCGGCCACCCGCCCGACCGCGTTCACACCTTGCTGGAATCCCAGCGCCTCTCCGCGGCGATGATCGGGCACGCGACCCGAGACCAACGCCGACAGATTCGGTGTGACGAGACCCTGACCAACGGTCAGCAAGAGCAATGCCACCACGAGAAAGGGCCACTGTTCGGCCCGCGACAGCACCACCAAACCCGCCGTGTTCAAGGCCAGGCCCGCTTGAACCGAACGCTCGGTGCCCCATGCGGAATTCACCGGCCGCACCAACAGCGTCTGCACACCCACCAAGGTGAGTCCCACACCGACGAACACCGCCGCCACGCTGGCTTCGGTGAGATCGAAGCGATCGCCCGCCAACAACGAGAACGTGGATTCGAAGCCACTGAACGCCACGATGGCGGTGAAGCCCGCCACCGCCAGACCCCACAGACGCACCTTGCCCTGATCGGACGCACGCAATTCACTCGCCATCACGCGCGCCTCGAGCGGTCTGGTCTCGGGCAAGCGGAAGAACGCCACGACCGCGTTGATCAAGGCCACCGTGCCGGCCACGTAGAACGGCAGGTGTTCACCTCCGAGCGCCGCCAACCCACCCAACGCCGGTCCCACCACGAACCCGACGCCGAAGGCCGCTCCCAACAGGCCGAGGAGTCGCGGTCGCTCGTGGGGCGCGGCCACGTCGGTGACGGCACCTTGGGCCACGGCCACACTGGCTCCCGACGCGCCGTCGAGAACGCGGCCGAGGAACAACACCCACAACGCGCCGGCGGCACCGGTGACGAACGAGCCGATGGCCGTGCCGAGGAGGGAGATCAGAATGACCGGCTTGCGTCCGATGCGATCGGACAACTTGCCGAGAATCGGCGAGAAGACCAACTGGGCCAACGAGAACGAGGCGAACAACAACCCGACTTCCAGACCACTGGCGCCGAATCGCTCCGCGTACCGGCCCAGGATCGGAACCACGATGCCGAAACCGACCAGGTCGAGCGCCACCGTGATCCAGATGGTGAAGAAACCCTTCGGCAAGGGTTCGCGCGTGACGCTCTTTTTCCGTCGGGCCATCGTTGGTTTCACCACTCGTCAGCGACGGACGGTGGTGCCCGCCTTGTTCGTCTCGACGATCCAACCGTCGGCCTGCAGAGTCGCGCGCAAGGCGTCGGCGGTGGCGAAGTCTTTGGCGGCGCGGGCCGCGTCCAACTCGGCGGCCATCCGAAGGACACCGTCGGGAACGTCGGAGGCCTCCTTCAGATCGAGACCGAACGCCGCGCACATCGAACGCACCGCGGCCACCAATGCCGGGGCCGATGCCTCCGACGCGTCGAGCGCGGTGTTGGCCCGCCGCACCGTCTCGAACAACAACGCCGCCGCCGACGGTGTGTCGAGGTCGTCGTCCATGAATGCGCGGAAACGAGCGACGACGTCGGCGTCGGGATCGACACGCGGCGCGTGTTGTGACCGAGCGGCGAACGAATCGAGACCCCCCAGGGTGTTCACCGCGCCATCGATGTTGTCTTGGCCGATGCGCACCGGACTGCGATAGTGCGTCTGCAACAGCACCAGTCGATAGGCGCGCGGGTCGTAATGTTTGAGTAGATCGAGCAAATTGGCCACGTTGCCGAGGCTCTTCGACATCTTCTCGCCTTCGGTGTCGACAACGAAACCGTTGTGCATCCAGTGGTTGGCGAAGTCCCGACCCAGCGCCACGGCCTGCGCACGCTCGTTCTCGTGATGGGGGAATTTCAGGTCCATCCCGCCGCAGTGCAGATCGAACCCGTCCCCCAGGATCGACAAACTCATCACCACGCACTCGCTGTGCCAACCGGGTCGACCATCGCCCCACGGCGACGGCCACGACGGCTCACCGGGTTTGCTGAACTTCCACAGGGCGAAGTCGGCGGGGTGGCGCTTGTTGCCGGCCCCGAACACCTCGCGGTCACCGCCACCCGAGAGCATGTCGTCCAGGCTCTGGTGAGCCAGCAGACCGTAGTCGGGCACGTTGGGAACACTCAGGTACACGCCGTCCTCGGTGACGTAGGCGTTGCCGCGCTCGATGAGGGTGGCGATCATGTCGACCATCTGATCCACGTATTCGGTGGCGTGTGGCACGTCGGTGGGCCGCAACACGTTCAACTTGCCCATGGCGTCGAACCAGACGCTCTCGCACTTGTGGGTGATGTCCTGCCACGGACGGCCCTCACGGTTGGCGCGGTCGATGATCTTGTCGTCGATGTCGGTGATGTTGGAGACCAAACGCACCTCGAGGCCGGTCCATTCGAGATACCGACGAAGGATGTCGTAGACGAGCGTGGCCCGACCGTGACCGAGATGGGGCGGGCCATAAACCGTGGGGCCGCACAGATAAATGCCCACCTTGCCCGGGGTGCGCAATCGAAGTTCGCGCACCTCCGACGAGGCGGTGTCGTACAGCCTGAACATGATGCGAGCCTACGCCCCCACGCCGGTCCACCTATAGCCTTGCCACCCATGGCATTCATCCCCGACAAGCCCTCACTCGACGGAATCGAGAGCGAGTGGGCGCGCGTTTGGGAAGAGGAGCGGACCTACTCCTTCGATCGTTCGGCGACGCGGGACGGTGTGTACGCCATCGACACTCCCCCACCGACCGTGAGTGGTTCGTTGCACATGGGTCACGTGTTCTCGTACACCCACACCGACTCCATCGCGCGCTTCCAACGCCTGTCGGGCAAGTCGGTCTTCTACCCGATGGGTTGG
>SYCH01000273.1 GCA_005787025.1 Actinomycetota bacterium
CTGGCCGTGGCCGCGGTGGGTGTCGTCAGCGCGGTCGTCGTGGTGCTCCTGTATCGCAAGCTTCTCTTCACCACCTTCGATCCCGAGGTGGCCGGCGTCAGTGGCGTGAACGTGCCCGGCATGGAAGCGGTTCTCATGATCCTGCTGTCGGCCACCATCCTGGTGACGGTGCGCGTGATCGGGGTGTTGTTGATCTCGGCCCTGCTCGTGCTTCCGGCGGTCACCGCGCGTCTGCTCACGAATTCGTTCGGACGGATGTTGTGGTTGTCGCCGGTGTTGGGTGCGGTGTTCGGCGGTGTGGGAATGTATGCCAGTTGGTACGCCGACGTCCCGAGCGGCGCGGTCATCATCATCGCCGGAACCATCGTGTTCATCGCGGTGTACACCGCCGCGGGCGTTCGTCGTCGTGCGCGCGTGGCCGGCATGGACCACCACGGTCCGTCACTGCGGTCCGCCTGACAAATTTCCGTGTAACGGAATCAAAGTTCAGCAATCGTCGTGGCGGGCCAAATTCTGCGGGCCCCAGTTTCCGAGCGGGCACGTGGACTCCAAAGGTACCCACATCTCACCGGCGACGATGAGAGCTCGTTCTCCGAGTGGGGCCGACAATTCGACCGTGACACCGCCGGCGCAGTCTCCGTCGATTGATGTTCCCTCGAGCTCGCTCACCGAAACGACGTCGTTCGTTTCCTCCACTTCGATGCTCAGATCATCGGCGCAAGATGTGGTGAAGCTCAACAGATGGTCGTTCTCGCCGATCGTGGCGGCCAGTAGTTCGACATTCGGCTCGTGGGCGCAGCCTGCCACGACAACCAATACTGCCAGTATGTAGAACAACATGGGGTTCGACTCTCTCGAGTCACGTCCTGAAAGCGAAATGTCAGTCATTGGGTTCTGATGATGCCGCCAAAGGCGAGATTGAAGTTGCTTGCCCGTGTGAAAACATCTTTGGCTCCCCACCAAAACTTCTCTCCCTGGTGAATGCTATACGCGTAGGTCGACGCGAACCACGGACCGCCGGAATCTCCGGGTCCTGCCTCGTTGGTGTTCATCATGGTCAAGTTGCAGACCGGAATACCTTGGACTGTCTTGCAGTGGCCTTGTGCGTAGGTCTCCGAGCATTCTCTTCCTGAATGCGCCCCGTAGCGACACAATTGAATCCCATTGATCGGGGTGAGAACTCCCGAGATATCGATCAAGTTGTGGCTGGAGTTCACGTAAATGTCATCGGTCGATGTCGTACTGAACAGGTGGATCTGCATGTCGCCCAGGTCACCGATGTATTGAGCTGCTCTTGAGCCAATCTGAACCTCGGGTTGGCCGGACCAGTCCTCGTAGGTGAGGACGCTGTCGGGACAATGTCCGGCGGTGACCACGCCCAGTTGGGCCCCTTTCGCGATACCGAAACCGGTAGTGCACGCGAGTGACTCTCCGCCAAGAATCTCGAGTCGGCCGCCACCATTAACCGTATCGTCGCTACCGAGCGAGCCGTTGGTGGCATGAACACTGATGTGGAAGTCCGTACGTCGCTCGATTCGGGCCTCAATCGACGTTGTGTTCAGGTCGTCGCCGGCGACCATGAAGATGAGTTCCTTCTCGTAAATGTCATATCCACCAGTTGCGTCTTCGATCCCAGGCAGAGTCAGGAGGTAGCTGAACGACTCGATCAACGCGGCGTTGATCGATCGTTCGGAGACGCCTAAGTTCTCTTCGAATTCCACTTTTGCGGTGGTTTCGCTGATCCGATTTGCGAGTCCAACGGGTGCGACCCCCCGAAAAGAAATGACCAAAGTTCCCTCTTCAAGACGCGCCGAAGCATATTCATCGGGGAAAACTCGGGCTACCTCGTTGGCGAGAAACACCAATCCGTTTTGGTTCTCGATGAACTCCGTCGGAACGCCGGTATCTCGCGACGCAACAACTGCGAATTCACGGTCCTCTTCAGAAGGCTGAAGGAGCAGATTGATCGTATCCACATCAACCAAATCGGCGGCCTGGCCGGACGCCTACGTTTGCGATGCGTTTGTTGCCGAGGAGGTGAACGCGAGGAGCAGTGAAACAGCAACGACGTGGTGCCCGGAGAATGAAGTCATGTGCCAACCCTCATTCGCGCAATGTAACACTGCTCCCGAGTTGAAGACTCCCAACAACATGAAGACTTCGTGGACTCGCAAAGTCGCCGTCAGATCGCACAATGTGCCACGGGATGTTTCATCGCCGTGTACACCGCCGCGGGCGTTCGTCGTCGTGCGCGCGTGGCCGGCATGGACCACCACGGCCCGTCACTGCGGTCCGCGTAGCACCCATTCCACGCCCTGGGGCGTGTCGCGCACTTCCACGTCGACCGCCGCCAGACGATCACGGATGAGGTCGCTCAGGTCGTAGCGCTTGTCGGCGCGCACCGCGGCCCGCAGTTCCAGCAGCACCCCGATGTAGGGCCCGATCACGTCGCGTGGATCGGCGAGTCCGCCCACGGCCGCGTCTCCCAGCCGAACGATCATGGACCGCAACGCGGAGTGCGCGTTGTCCATGTCGGTGCTCTGCAGCGTGTCGGCCGACCAGTTGCGGATGGATGTCTCCAGGTCGAGGGTCGCCCGCGCGGCGTCACCGGCCCGTCCCGCGGCGAGGGCCTCGTCAAACGCTCGCAGGCAACGCTCGATGTCGCCGGCGAGCGACGCCGGAGCGTTCTGGTCGATCGAGTCGTCGTCACTCGTCGGTGCGATGGTCGTCGAAACCAAGGTCGACGACGAAGAACCGGACACCCGCCGCTGATCGCGGAGTTGATCGATGCTGATCACCGAACCCGACCGATAGACGACGGATTCCCCACGCACGCGCACGGTGATGGTGCCGTTGCCGATGATGCTGGCGGTGTTGGCATCCAGGTCGATTACGACGCCGGTGTGCTCGTCCACCCCGATGACGTGTGCGTCGTCGGGCAGTTGCTCTTCCAACACCCGCAATCGACGTTCACCCAGATAACAGAAACGGGTGTCGTGATGACCGCCTTCGGCGTTGTCGTAATGGGGGATCACCGCGACGTTCAGACCGATCTCGCCCAACACGTCGAGCCCTTCGAGCCAGTAGGGCTCCTCGCCGACCTTGTAGATCTCGTACACCGGCACGGTGAAACGGCCCAAGGTCAACGCCGCGGCCGATGCGAAGGTGACCGCACCACCGGTTCGCATCTTCGCGCGCACGAGTTCGGGCACGGCCGTGCCTGCCCACTGCCGCAAGGCATAGGTCGGGCTGCCCGGTCCGGCGAACAGGTAGTTGGCACGACGGATGCGATCGAGACCCTGTTCGACGGTGAGCGGGTCCTCGTCGTGGAGTCGAGTGAGTCCGGCCACCTCGATGGGATGACCCACCGACTTGCGGAAGTACTCCACGGCGCGCCCCGCCAGCTCCGGCGCGTTCTCTTGGAAGCCGTACGGCGTGTCGAGAACCACGGCGTTGGGAGTTCCGGACAGTCGCGCGATGAGGTCGCGGTGCGGCTTCATCATGGTCGGCGCGGTCTCGCCCGAGCCCATGATGGTGAGAAGTCGGGGCTGACTCATGACAGGAATCCGTTCTGGACGTTTTCGACGAGCACGTCCGCGCATCGTTGCGGATGCTGGGCGTGCAGATCGTGGTGCGCGGGTCGGAACCAGTGCGCCCGTCCACGCTTTAAGCTGGCCACGGCTCGATCGATGGCCAGTTCCTTGTCGTTGGTCCAGGCGACGTCGCCCGAGTCGGCGGGAAGGAAGAGCACGGGGCGCTCGATGTGGGGAAACAATTCCGACGGACGGTGAGACCACAACTCGCGCAGGATGCTCATGTGACGCTCGAAGATCAGATGTGGTCGGATCGTTCCGTCGTCGAGGAACTCGAAATTCGACAATGATCCGACGATTCCGGTTTCGGGCCAATCGCCGTTCGTGGCTCTGATCGCGCTCTCCAAACGGCTGGCGCGCATGCCGGCGAGACGTGGTGGTGCCATGCGATGCGCGCAGTCCTCCCATTCGGGGAACAGGCGACCCAACTCGATGACGCCCCCGTCGACGGCCACCGCGCCGATCACCCGGTTCGGATGGCGATGACCGGCGTGCACGACGACGTTCCCGCCCCACGACTGCCCCACGAACACCGCGCGCTCGATTCCCAGATGGTCGAGGACTCCGTTGAGATCGCCACAGACCGTGTCGAAGTCGTAGCCGTCGTCGGGCTTGTCACTCAGACCGTGACCACGAAGGTCGATCGCGACGCTGGCGTAACCGGAACGGGCGAGAGCCTCTCCGACGCCGTCCCACATACGGGCATTCGACGCCAATCCATGGATCAGCAGGAAGACGGGGGAGTCGGAGCGTCGTTCGCCGCGTTGGATGGTGCGCAGGACCGGACCCTGTCCGGAGGGGACGCGTTCGATCACGGCGCCCTCGAGGGGAAAGCGTTCGCGTGACGAATTCATGCCCCGAGTCTGCCCTCGATCGGGGATGTTTGCCCGAACGAGAGGTTGTTCGGTCTGCGATTCGTGGCACGATGGAGCCGTGTCCAGCGCCCACGAAACGTTGACCGGCAAGATCGCCACTCTCGAGGGCATCCTCTGGGACCTGGGTTCGGTCGTGGTGGCTTTCAGCGGAGGTGCCGATTCGGCGTACCTCGGCGCCGTGGCGCATCGGGTACTCGGTGCCGACCGTGCGCACGCGGTGACGGCGGTGTCGCCCAGTCTGGCCGGTGACGAGGAGCGCGATTGCCGAGAATTGGCCGTCGAGTGGGGTCTGCGTTGGACGCCGGTGTTGACCGCCGAGATGGAACGTGCGGCGTACCGAGCCAACGACATCGACCGCTGTTATCACTGCAAGGCCGAATTGATGGACGTCGTCGGACCGATCGCCGCGAACGAGGGGGCCACCGTGGTGCTCGGAGTGAATCTGGACGATCTCTCCGATCATCGACCGGGTCAACGCGCGGCCATCGAGCACGGCGCGGTCTTCCCGTTGGTGCAGGCGGGATTCACCAAGGACGACGTTCGCGCCGCCTCTCGCCTCGACGGGTTGCGCACCTGGGACAAGCCCGCCGCGGCGTGTCTGGCCAGTCGGGTCCCGTACGGCACCCCGGTGAGCATCGAGATCCTCAGCCGTGTCGATCGGGCCGAGGCCGCGTTGCATCGACTCGGATTCCGCCAGGTACGGGTGCGTCACTACGGCGAAACTGCCCGTATCGAGGTCGAGGAGAACGACCTCGGGCGGGCGGTGGTTGCCCGTCTGTCCATCGTCGACGAGGTCAAGAAGGCCGGATACCGGTATGTCACCATCGACCTGGAGGGGTTCCGGTCGGGAAACCTCAACAATGGTCTGACCGACCGTGAGGGTTCGTCGGCGAACCCATCTCGCTCGTAGGGTTTGCTCGTCCCGGCCGTATCGGCCCGCGTCATCCGAGGAGAACCATGAAGCTGTCCATGATGCTCAATTACGCCGGGGGCTTCCACGCCGCTGTCGATCGCGTCGTCGAATTGGAGAAGGCCGGACTCGACGTGGTCTGGATCGCCGAGGCGTACAGCGCCGACGCCATCAGCCAGGTCGGGTATCTCGCCGCCAAGACGAACACGGTCGAAATCGGCACCGGCATCGTGAACGTGTACAGCCGCACGGCGGCGCTCATGGCCATGACCGCCGCCGGGTGCGACTACGTCAGCAACGGACGATTCATTCTCGGTCTCGGCGCCAGTGGTCCGCAGGTGATCGAAGGCTTCCATGGTGTGCCGTACGAGAAGCCGATGCAGCGCATCAAGGAGTACATCCAGGCCTGCCGCATGATCTGGGCCCGCGAGGAGCCGTTCCACATGGACGGACAGACCGTCAAGGTGCCGTTGCCCGCCGGTGAAGGAACCGGACTCGGCAAGCCCTTGAAGATCATCAAGCCGGGCCAGGAGATTCGCCAGGACATTCCCATTTGGTGGGCGAGCCTCATGGGCCTCAGCGTTCAGGCCACGGCCGAAGTCGCCGACGGTTGGTTGCCGATTTTCTTCGACCCCGACAAGTTCCAGAACGTGTGGGGCGACGACCTGAAGAAGGGTCTGGCCAAGCGCGATCCGAACCTTCCGCGCTTGCAGATCTCGGCCGGTGGCATGGTGGCCATCGACGAGAAGCTCATCGGTGAAGCGCAGGACAAGGTCCTCGACTATTCAAGACCCAACGCCGCCCTGTACATCGGTGGCATGGGAGCGCGCGACAAGAACTTCTACAACACCATCTGCAAGAAGTACGGATACGAGAAGGAAGCCATCGAGATCCAGGACCTCTACCTGTCGGGTCGCAAGGACGAAGCCGCCGCCGCCGTTCCGCGCGAGATGTTGGCGAACTCGAACTTGGTCGGACCCAAGAGCTTCATCAAGGAGAGACTGGCGGCCTTCAAGGAGGCCGGTGTGACGGTGTTGTCGGTGAACCCCGTGGGTCCCGACGCCGCCAAGACCATCGAAACCCTCAAGGAAATGATCTCCTGATGGTGGCCACGAACAACATCGGGGGTTCGGTCGCCCCGGGTTGGGAGAAGGTGCGCGACGCGTTCGTGGCGAACTTCGACGGCGAGGAAATCGGAGCGGCCACGGCCGTCTATCACCGAGGTCGCAAGGTCGTGGACCTGTGGGGCGGTTCGTTCGATGCCGAGGGCACCCGCGACTACACCGAGGACACCTTGCAGTTGGTCTTCTCCACCACCAAGGGGATCACGGCCATCGCCGTCGCCATGTGCGTCGAGCGCGGGTTGCTCTCCTACGACGAAAAGGTGTCGACGTATTGGCCCGAGTTCGCGGCCCAGGGCAAGGGCGACGCCACGGTGGCGCAACTGCTGTCGCATCAATGCGGGCTCTACACGGTCGACGGTGACATCTCACTCGCCGAGGCCCTCGACTGGAACACGGTCACCGCTCGACTCGCGGCCACCGCCCCGTTGTGGCCCATCGGGACGAAACACGGCTACCACGCGCTCACCTACGGGTGGCTGGCGGGCGAACTGGTTCGTCGGGTCGATCCCGCGCACCGCAGCCTCGGCACCTTCGTGCAGCAGGAGATCGTCGCGCCGGTGGGCGGCGAGTTGTGGATCGGTCTGCCCGAGTCGCAGGAATCACGC
>SYCH01000063.1 GCA_005787025.1 Actinomycetota bacterium
CATCACGCACGAATCGACTGACGGCTTCGACGTGGTGCGTGTGGGGGAAGAGATCGAGAACTTCCGAATACTCGAGCCGGTAGCCCGCGTCGGTCAACAGGCGGGCGTCACGCCCGAGGGACGCCGGATCGCACGAAACCAACACGATGATCGGGGCGCTGGTGGCGACCAACGCGGTCACGCCCGCCGCACGAAGTCCGTCGCGGGCCGGATCCGCCACGACCGCACCACAGGGCTCCGACACCCACCGCTCGAACGCGGATTCGACCACGCGGGCTCGGCGATTCCGCAGATTGTGCCGAGCATCCGCGCACGCCGACGGATTCGATTCGACCACCAGCACCTCGCGGTCACCGACGTCGACCGTGGCCGCGAAGAGCCCGATGCCTCCGTACGCGTCGAGCAGCGGACCCGACCCCCAGGACGCCGACGGACCGAGCGCCGACGTCACCCGTTCCACCAGAACCTCGGCCGCCCGGGGCGAGGATTGGAAAAACGAGGCCGCGCTCACACGTAACTCGACACCGTTCACCACTTCGGTGATCGTCGATTCCGGACCCCCGATGACCGAGGTCCCGAGCCCGAAAACTCCCGCGGGCTCCGCCCAAACCACCACGGCACCGTCGTGGTTGCTCACGCGTACGACGGCCTCCTCGGCCGACTCCAGGCGCAGGTCGGTGAACACGGGCGTCAACCCCGGGTGAGCGATCAGGCATCGATCGACCGCCACCACGTCATGACTGCGCCGACGGCGAAAACCGGCACGCCCGTCAGCGGCTCGAGCGACACGGATCGTCGTTCGTGCGCCCTCGGAGGGAACCTCGACGTCGGGCAGACGAACGTCGGGGTCGGCGATGCGCCCGAGACGAGCCAACGATTCGCGCACGATGTCGCGTTTGATCTCGCGTTGGAGCGAAACCGAGGCGTGTTGCAGATCACAACCTCCACATCCTTCGTGGACGAATCGACAGGGGGGATCCACCCGCCGTGGATTCGATTCCAACACCTTCATCGTCGTGGCTCGGGCATAGTCCCGCGACTGCTTGACGATGCGGGCCTCCACCAGTTCGCCGGGCAAGGCACCCTCGACGAACACCACGCGCCCGTCATCGAGACGGCCGAGGCCGTCTCCTTCGGCCACCACCTTTTCGATGCGCACGGTCGCCGTCGTTCGAGCCCGCTCCGTCGCCATCGTGCCGAGGCTATTGGGGCTATCGTGACGGCGTGGCCCTGCCGATCCAGATCGTTCCGTCCGTCCTTCCTTGCGATTTCGCCCGCTTGGGTGCCGAGATCGAGGCTCTCGATGCCGCCGGCGTCGACCACTTCCAATGGGATGTCATGGACGGACAATTCGTTCCGAACCTCACCTTCGGTCCCGACGTCATTGCCGCGGCCCGCAAGCACACGGCGAAGTCCTTCGAGGCTCACCTGATGGTTCTCACGCCGGACGTACTGGCCGCGCGCTACGTCGAAGCCGGATGCTCGCGACTCATCGTTCACGTCGAGGCCTGCCCGCACCTTCACCGCACCCTGGGCAACATCGCCTCGATGGGTGCCAACGCCGCGGTGGCACTCAACCCGCACACGCCCATCGGCGAGATCGAGCACGTGTTGGACCTCGTCGACATGGTCCTCGTCATGACCGTGAATCCCGGATTCGGTGGGCAGTCGTACATCGCCACGATGGAGCCCAAGATCGCCGAACTGCGCTCCTTGATCGAACGACGCGGTTTGAGCGATCGGGTGAACATCGAGGTGGACGGGGGCATCGGCCCCCACACCATCGAAGGTGCCGTGGCCGCCGGGGCGAACGTCCTGATCGCCGGCACGGCGCTCTTCCGCTACAGCGAAGGCCTCGAGTTCGCGGTCAGCGATCTTCGCGCCAAGGCCCTCGCCGCCCGCGGCTGACGCGCATCATCGTCGGGGCTCGCCGTCCCACGCTCGTCGGCCGGACCGCCACACGGTGACCGCAAGCGCCCGCAACGTGGCAAGTCCGAGCAATCCGCCAAAGACCCACACGAACGGCAACAGGATCGCACGGGCGAGTCGCCCCCTGGCGTTGGACAGCGGTGCCAACACACCACTCTCGACCGGCGCACCGTCGATCGTGAGCGTGCGAACGGCATCCTCGATCTCGGGACAGTCGGCGTCGGAGTTGTCCATCCCGATGATCTGACTTCCGCCGAAAAGAGGTTCAGGGTCGCGCACCTTCGAATACACGGCCCCGGTCTCGGTGTTCACGCCCACGGCGACGATGTAGTCGTCGCCGAGGGCGAGGAACCGCACGTCCTCCTCGTAGAGCACGTCGACCAGACCAGTGGCCTCATAGCCCTCCAGGGTTCCACCACGCATCTGATCGATGCGAAATCGCGCCGTACGAGGATCGGCCGCAATGATCGTGCCCACGAAGGTGGCCCGTACCGGGGCAGGAATCACGCAACTGGCCGGCACCGTGTTCGTGGGCGTCGCCACCACCGTGGTGTCCGTGGTGCCACCGCCACCAGCCGACCCATCCTCCACCGGAACGTCCGTGACGGGCGGATCGGTGATCGGAGGTGTCGCCGCCGAGACCGACGGCGAACCCAATGAGAATGAGATCAATGCGAGCGAGATCAGAGCGAGTCCACCGACGAGCACGAGGACCCCACCGCTCGCGGCTCGCCGTGTCGTTCCCATCAGCGACACGCTAGTGAACACGTCCCGCGGGCAGGGGTCAGTCGATCAACGCCCCTTGAACGTCGGGGTGCGCTTTTGGATCCAGGCCGAGATCGCTTCGGCCGTGTCCTTGGTACTGAAGTTGACCGACTGCGCGATCCCCTCGTCGTCGAGCGCCTCTTCCATGGTCACCTGCATCGCGTTGTTGAGCATGCGCTTCGACTGAGCCAACGCGATGGGCGGAAGCGCCAGCAATCGATCGCACCAATCGCCGACGAACGCGTCCAGTTGCGCGTCGGGCACCACCCGATTCAGCAGGCCGAAGCGATCGGCCTCCTCGGCGGAAAGGATGTCGGCGAAGAACGCCAACTCCTTGGCCTTGTGCATTCCGATCCGACGCGGAAGAACCCACGATCCACCACCGTCGAGAGAGAGTCCGCGCTTGGAGAAGATCTCGGAGAAGCGGGCGTTGTCGGAGGCCACCACCAGATCACACCCGAAAGCGATGTTGCACCCCACGCCGACGGCCACCCCGCGAACCTTGGCGATGGTGGGTTGCGGCAGCCGGTGGATGGCCAGAATCGCCGTCGACACTTCGCGCATCGAGTAGTAGTAGTGGCCGTGTTGACGGGCCTTGGTCTGCCCTTCGCGCGACCCGATGCTCGACAAATCGGCACCGCTGCAGAACTCGTTACCGGCACCGGTGAACACCACCACGCGGTCGTCGCCGTTGTGCTGAATCTCGTTGAGCACCTCGATGAGCTCCACCCACATCACACCGTTCACGGAGTTCTTGCTCTTGGGTCGGTTGAAGGTGATGGTGACCACTCCGCGGTCACGCTCGACGAGGAGGGTCTCGTAATTCTTGGCGGCATCGCTGGAAGGGCTCACGATGACGACGATAATGAGGTCATGGGATTCAACCCCTATCGGAAATTCCGGGCCCGTCGCGCCGACTACGTGTTCGTCGTGGTCGCCCTCGTGGCCGCCGTGGCCCTGGTGGTCTGGGCCTTC
>SYCH01000064.1 GCA_005787025.1 Actinomycetota bacterium
GATCTGGCCAAGTCCGAGTTGGACTCGGCCACGGCGTTGCTGAGTGTTCGACTGCTGGCCGGAGATGCCGATCTGGCCCGGGAGTTGGCCCGCGAGGGTCTGAAGGCGTGGCGGAACTCGGCCGACCAACGTCTGCCCGAATTGATGAAGCGCGTGCGTGCGCGCCAGGCCGAGCACGGTGAGGTGGCGTTCCTCCTCGAACCGAATCTCAAGGAGGGCTACGGCGGACTTCGTGACATCCACGCGTTGCTGTGGGCCGAAGCGGCCGGAGTCGAGATCTCCCGTTCCGATCGCGCGGCTCTCGATGCCGGTCGTGACGTGTTGATGGCGTTGCGCGTGGCGCTGCATCGCCATCAGGGTCGCGCCGTCGAGGTGATGCATCTCGAGGATCAAGATGCCGTGGCCTCATCGTGTGGCTATCCGAACGCCGATGCGCTGGTGGCTTCGTTGTCGAACGCCGGTCGTTCGGTGGCGTGGGTCGGTGACGAGGTGTGGGCTCGCGTCGCCGCGGCCAAAGCGAAACCCGTTCCCGACCAACACCTGGCTCCGGGCGTCATTCTTCACAACGGTGAGGTGCACCTCGACGAAACCATCGATCCGTCGACCGATCCCACGCTCTTGTTGCGCGTGGCGGCGTCAGCGGCTCGACACAAAGTGCGCATCGATCGTCCCACGCTGGATCGCCTGGCCACGTCGTGCCCGGCGATGCCTTCACCGTGGCCGGTGGGTGCCATCGACGACCTGGTCGGGCTGTTGCTCACGGGGCACGACGCGATACCGGTGTTGGAGGCCCTCGATCAACGGGGTTTGTGGGTGAAGGTGTTGCCGGAGTGGGCACCCAATCGCAGCAAGCCACAACGCAACGCGTACCACCGCTTCACCGTCGATCGTCACTTGTGGGAGGCCACGGCGAACTCGGCTTCGTGGGCCGACCGTGTGGCCCGCCCCGATCTGCTGGTGCTGGGTGCACTGTTCCACGACATCGGCAAGGGCTACCCGGGTGATCACACCGAGGTCGGTGTGGCATTGGTGCAACGCATCGGTCCTCGTCTGGGCCTGACGGGAGATGACACCGAGGTGTTGTGCGCGATGGTGAAGAACCATCTGTTGCTGCCCGACGTGGCCACTCGTCGTGACCTGGCCGACAGCGCCACGATCATGTCGGTGGCCGACGAGGTGCGATCACCGTTGGTGCTCGACTTGTTGCACGGCCTCACCGAGGCCGACAGTTTGGCCACCGGCACGGCGGCGTGGGGCTCGTGGAAAGCGGAGTTGGTGAACGATCTGGTTCGCCGCGTGCATCTCGTGCTCGGCGGGGCCGATGTGGAGGAGGCGCAATGGCGCCTGTTCCCCGACGCCGAAGTGCTCGAGATGATGGCGGGCGGCGTGGTCACCATCGGCTTCGACGAGAACACGGTGACGGTGGTCAGCCCCGACCGACCGGGAACGTTCAGCAAAGTGGCGGGAGTGCTTGCTCTTCATGGGCTCGGCGTACTTGGTGCCCAAGCGCACTCCGACGAACAGGGAATGGCGGCGTCGCAATTCCGAGTGGTGGTTCCTCCGCATGGTCCCATCGAGTGGGGTCCGATCGTGACCAACCTCGAACGTGCTTTGCGGGGCCAACTGGCCATCGAATACCGACTCGCCGAGCGGGCCAAGACGTATCGCCGCAAACGTCGCTCGGCTGGCGAGCTCGGACCACCGCGGGTCACCTTCTTCGACGAGGCCTCGTCGAATGCCACCGTGATCGAGGTTCGTGCCCCCGATCAACACGGCATCCTCCACCGTGTCACCAAGGCCATGGCCGAGGTGGGGCTCGACATTCGCCATGCGTCGGTGCAGACCATCGGAGACGAGGTCGTCGACGCGTTTTACGTGCGCACATCGTCCGGTGAGAAGCTGATCGACGCGTTCCATCGTCAGGAAGTCGAGCGCGCCATCCTGTTCACGCTGGCATCGTGACGAACTAGGTTCTCGTCATGTCCGATGACGACGCCGGCGCGACACCCAGCGATTTCACGCGCGATCTCGTGCGGTGGAGCGAAACACTGGCCGGCATCGCTCGAACGGGTATGGGTTTCACCGAGAGCCTGTACGAGCGCGAACGCTACGAGGAGATCCTGCACGTGGCCGCCGACATCAAGGCGGCCGCCGACGAGGCCCTCGAGGTACGACGCGAGCAGGATCACTTCGTCCAGGAGTGGATGGAGTCCATCGGCGAAGGTGTGCCCGGGTACATCACGCCGAAAGTGGCGGTGGGCGCCATCGTCGGCGACGACGAGGGACGGATCCTCTTGGTGAAACGCCCCGATTCCGGAGTGTGGCTCTATCCCACCGGTTGGGCCGATGTGGGGTACTCACCGAGCGAGGTGGCGGTGAAGGAGGTCCGCGAGGAGACCGGCATCGAGTGCGAACCCCTGCGACTGTTGGGAGTGGTCGATGGTCAGCGCATGGGATTCAGCCGCTTCGGCATGTACATGTTGCTGTTCCATTGCCGGGCCGTTGGCGGCGATCTGGCGGGTCATCCTCTGGAGACCGCTGACATCGGCTGGTTTCGAGCGGACTCGTTGCCCGAGATCACCGCGGGTGTCCAGTGGTGGGGTCCGATGGCTTTCGCGGCGATCGCCGGCGAGCCGATGAACACGAGCTTCGATGCTCCGCGCGATCCGGTGTGGCGCGGCGACGCCTGACGTCAGTCGTCGTGCTGACTGCGTAGGAACTGTTCGACTTCTTCGAGGAACGCCTCGCTGTCGAGCGACTCCTCGGTGATGGGACCGTCAGCGGAGTCGGAGATCATCTCGTCGTCATCAGACTCGTCGTCTCCGAAGGAGTACTCATCGTCCTCTTCCTCGTATTCATCGTCGTCCATGTTCTCGAGGCGTTCGAGATACGAGGCCATCGACGGATCGCTTTCGATGATTTGATCGATGGCCTCCTCGTAGCGGTCCAACTGTGCGTCGAGCGACGTGGTGGGAGCATCACAACCGACGATCTCCGACAGGCGTTCGATGAGCGCCGCGGCGGCCTTGGGCGAGGGCAATTGCGCGGCGTAGGCCGGAACGGCGGCCCACAGCGAGGCCGTCGACAATTCGGCGCGATGCGCCGCGTCGTTGAGAACTCCGACGATTCCGGTGGGACCTTCGTAGCGACTGCGTTGCAGATCGTGCGCGTCGATCATCTCCTGGTCGACGGCGGTGCCGAGAACCTGCGTGGGTTGGCGGTGGGGAACGTCGGCCAGGAGCGCGCCGAGTGAGATGACACTACGAGCCTTGTACGTGAGAGCGACGCCGATGATCTGCTGGCAGAACAACTTCCATCGCAACGCCGGTTCGGGTCCGAGGACGAGGATGAGGTCCTGATCGTTCGAGGTGACCGACCACATGCTGACGGTGGGCCACACGATGCTGCGCGTGGATCCGTCGGCGAGTCGCACGTGCGGGCGGATGGTGGCGAAGTCGGTGAACTCCTCGGGATCGATCTCGGCCAGTGGTGCGGCGCCGAGCCGTTCGATGAGGGTGCGCAGAGCGGTGCTCGCGGCGTCAGCAGCGTCGTTCCATCCGGTGAAGGCGGCGATGACGTGGGGCCGACGAAGTTCGGGCCGGCGAATCCAACGAACGTGTTCCAGATCAGCCATCGACTCGTACGTTATCGCCGGAATCGAAGCGCCCGAATCGCTTCGAGCAAACCGATTTCGACGTTCTCACAGAGCGGGTCGGACGATGAATTGCGCGAATCCGCCCTCGCCGGACACCTCGTCCACGAGATTGCTGTCGTAGAC
>SYCH01000065.1 GCA_005787025.1 Actinomycetota bacterium
ATCGGTGTACGTCAGCGAACACGCGAAGTTGGCCGACAAGTTGAACACGCTCGCCACCGAGGACTGGTCCGTGGTGTCGATCGTTTCCACCGGCACCGAAGTCGTTGCCTATCTCTCCCGAGCGAAGAGTGCGGCGGCGTCAACCGCCACCACACCGGTCGCTCATGTCACGCCCGTTCCGGCCTCGGATCAGAATGGTTGGGCATCGGTCACCTCCGGCTCGACGACCGTCACCTCCACGCCGGTGGCGTCCAATGCGGTCTCCACACCCTCGGTTCCGGCCGACTGGTACAAGGATCCCGCGGGTCGCTACGAGTTCCGCTATTGGGACGGCACGAAGTGGACCGAGCACGTGTCGCGGGGTGGCGTTCGGTACAGCGACCCCCCGACCCCGTGACCATCGTCCACTTCGTCGTTCGCACATGAATCGGTAGGTTGTCGTCGTGCGTACAACCACGATGCGGGCCACCTCCATCGGCCACGCCGGCATCTTCATCGAGACGCGCCAAGGAACGATTCTTTGTGACCCGTGGTTCAACCCGGCGTTCTTCGGGTCCTGGTTCGTCTTCCCCCGCAACGACCAACTTCCCCATCCGTTGCGGGATGAAATCCTGCATCCGTCGTACCTGTACATCTCGCACCTTCACGGAGACCATCTCGACGAGAAGTGGTTGAGCGAGAACATCCCGCGGCACACCCCGGTTCTGCTCCCCGGCTTCCCCACCAACGAACTCGAGCGTCGTCTGCGTTCGCTGGGTTTCGACACCTTCGTTCACACCGAGGACGGAATCGAAACCGATCTGGGCGACGGGCTCACGATCGCCATCCACGTCGAGACATCCATCACGGACGGCCCTGCCGGTGACTCGGCCCTCGTCGTCAGCGACGGTGTTCATCGCATCGTGGATCAGAACGACTGTCGGCCGAGCAACCTGGACGCCCTGCGTTCGCACGGACCGGTCGATCAACACTGGCTCCAATTCTCCGGCGCCATTTGGTATCCGATGGTGTACGAGGAATCCCCCGAGACGATGCGCCAACTGATCGACCTCAAGGTCGAGAGCCAGTTCTCGCGCGCGTTGCGTTACGTGGAGGCACTCGATGCCCGTGCCGTGGTGCCCTCGGCCGGACCGCCATGTTTCCTGGACCCCGACCTCTTCCACCTGAACGTCATCGACGGCGACGAGTTGTCGATCTTCCCCGACCAAACCGCCTTCACGAATCGTCTCGCGGCCATCGGTCGCAACAGCGTCACCAACATCCCCGGTACCACCATCGAATGTGGATCGGAGTCGACTCCTCGTCATCTGATTTCCGAGGACGACGTCCGGGAGATCTTCACGCACAAGCGCGAGTACCTTCGGCGCTACCAGAACGATTACCTGCCATACCTCGCCGAACTGAAGGAGTCGTGGGAGAAGCCCGCACCGAACCTGGTGGGGCGATTGAAGGCCTGGTGGGAACCCTTGATGACGTTGGCCCCGACGCTCTGCGACGCCATCGGCGCCGCGTGCCTGTTAAGAGCCGGCGACACCGAGGTTCTGATCGATTTTCCGAACCGCCGAGTGAGCGCTCACCAGGGCGAGCAGTTCGGCTTTCGCTTCGACATCGACCGTCGACTGGTGGAGACGGTCGTGGCGCAGAACGCCGTCGACTGGAGCGACAAGTTGTTCCTGTCGTGTCGCTTCGGTGCCTGGCGATCGGGCGCGTACAACGAGTACCTGTACAACTTCTTCAAATCGCTCTCGGTGGAACGTATGCAGCGGACCGAGGCCGAGGCGGTGCGCAAGATCGCTCCCCCGGCGCCGAGCGACGAGATCCGCATCGGCGATCACATCGTCGAGCGCTACTGCCCGCACCGACGCGCCGACCTGAGCGTGTTCGGTGAATCGGACGGCACCACGCTGGTGTGCACGCTGCACGGTTGGAAGTTCGACCTGGAGACCGGCAAATGCCTGACCGCCGACGACCGCCGACTGCGCGTGCGTCGCGCCGACTAACGATCGAGCAAGCGCAGTCGATAGGCGAAGCGATGCTTGCCCGCCGGGATGACGTGACGCGGGTGCATGTCGGGCCCGCAACTGGCCGTTCCCACACCTCGGTGCGCCACGTCGATATGCACGAACAGTCCGTCGTGGCGGATCAACTCGGTCACGTCGGCCGCCGCGAACAGGTCGTGATCGGAATGATGGACCGCCGACATGTGCAAGCCTGCCGGTCGCAACGCTTCGATGCGCAGTCGGCGCCCGTCGCGAGATCGTACGATCTCCATCCAACGGCAATCGGTGCGCAGGCCGAACTCCTGGGGCACGATGTAGGGCAACTCATCCACCGCGCTCTCCCAGATTCCCAACAACGCACCACTGTTGCGGTCGGGCATGTTCTCGAGCGGACCGTGACCGTGGTAACGAACCCGGTCGAATCCGCTCGGCAACTCGAAGACCACACCGATGCGCGGAAGATCGGTCAGGTCCTCGGGGACAGTGACGGTGTGGTCGTAGACCACCGCACCGGTGGTGTCGACGTACGACGTCACCCGATGATCGACCAGACTCTCGGCGGCGTCGCGGTCGATTCGCTGATCCAGCCAGCGCCACAACGCCTTGCCCCCGATGGCCATGGCCGACGACAGACCAGGCATCAACTTGAAGCCGTCGTTGTCGGTGGCCCCGCGCCAGAGGTTCAACTGCGGAGGGCCGCCCAGGAGAACGTCGACCGCGGTCGCTTCGGCGTCGGGATCACGCGGCGGAAGAGCCTTGGTCTCGGCCTCGCGCAACACCACCTGATCCCAGGCGAGCAGATGACCCGCGTCGCACCACGTCGTCGCCCGCGCCACG
>SYCH01000066.1 GCA_005787025.1 Actinomycetota bacterium
AGCGTCCGTGGTGTCGATGACCTTGTCGAGCAGTTGATCCAACGATTCGCGTTGACGATCGGTGAGACCGCTGAACGCCTCGTTCTTGTGGCCGGCCAGCAACTCGATGGCACGATCGGCGATGCGACGCCCCGCGGGGGTGATTCGAATGAGGGCACTGCGCCGGTCCTCGGGATCAGGGGTGCGGCTGATGAGGCCGGCCTTTTCCAATTGCGCGAGACGGTGGGCGAGGCCACTGGGCTTCACCATGGCCACATGGGCGATGTGGCCGGGGGTGAGCACCGCCTTCGGTCCGCTACGACGCAACGTGGCCAAGACGTCGAATTCGGACAATGTGATGCCCAGTTCATGGATGTCGTCCTTGAAACCCTCGACGATCTTTCGTACGGTCGCGCTCATCTTCAGGAACAAGGCCATGCCGTCGAAGTCGAGGTCGGGTCGCTCGCGCCGCCAGGTGCCGATGGTGTCGTCGAGGATCTCGGAAATGGCCACGAAGGAAACGTAGCCGAAAAATAGTTTGACTTCAAACTAATTTTGCGCGTACGATCGGCGGGACCGAGGAGGGGACATGACACGCGAGCAGGGTCGGGAATTGGCGGGGAAACTCTTCAAGGGGCTTCCACCGTCTCGCTCGGTGCACCCCGATCTCATGGCGCAGACCATCGACCACTTGTTCGGAGAGATCTGGCAGGACGATCGGTTGTCGCTGCAACAACGCTCGCTCGTCACCTGCACGGTTTTGGTGGCCACCGGGCGCGAGTCCGAGCAATACCTGCACTTCCGGGGCGCCCGAAACCTGGGTATCGAGCGGGCCACCTTGGAGGCCATGATCACCCACGTCGCCCACTACGCGGGATGGCCGGTCGCCGTCAGCGCGTCGCGGGTGCTCGGCGAGGTGTGGGACCAGATGGACGAGCAGGAGAAGCAATCGTGACCCTGAACGCGCTTCTCGACATCGAACTCGCCGTTCCGAACCCCGCCGAGCTGATGGAATTCTGGGATCGGCACGGCATGCAACGCACCGCATCCAACGTGTTGGGAACCGTGGATCGTCCGACGCAGATGACCCTGCGCGAAGCCCCGTATCGCCACCTCGCCTCCATGCACCTCGGATGTTCCGAGGAAAAGGATCTGTCCGACATCGCCGGTCGCCTGCGCGAGGCCGGCCTCGACGTCACGGTCGCCGGCACGACGCTCACGTGTGTCGACCCGGTGTTCGGGCACCGAGTGGTCATCGACGTCACCGATCCGCATCCGCTCACGCCCGGACAGGCGCGCCCGTTCAACGCGCCCGGACAACGAACTCGCGTCGACACCCGTGCCGACGCGGTCCTGCACACCGATCCGCGTCCTCCGCGTCGCATCGGCCATGTCGTGCTCGGCACGCCCCACACGGCCAAAGCGGTCGACTTCTACGTGAACCTCCTGGGTTACCGGGTCTCGGACTCCATTCTCAACGGCCTCGCCACCTTCATGCGCGTCGAGAGCGATCATCACAATCTCATGATCCAGCCCGGTCCCACCTCGTACCTGAATCACTACGCGGTGGAGGTGGACGACATCGACGCCGTCGGATTGGCCGGACGCGCGGTGGTGTCCGAGCGCGACGACGCCAGCGTGGTCGGCGTGGGCCGTCACAATCTGGGAGCCAACGTCGTCTGGTACCTGCGTGATCCGTCGGGGAACATGTTCGAGTTCTTCAGCGACATGGACCAGATCGTCGACGACGAAGTTTGGGCGCGCGATTTCTGCAAGATGGACTGGGAAGGTGCCGACGGCCCGGCCGGGTTCTCGGTGTGGGGTCCGAAGGATCCGCCGGGGGTCTTCTTCAATCCGCCCGACATCAAAGCCATCGCCGCGGGCCGCGTGGACGACGGGCTGGACTGAACATGGATCTCGGGATCAGTGGTCGCACGGCCGTGTTGTTGGGAAGCACCCGCGGCCTCGGCCGCGCGTGTGCCGAGAGCCTCGCGCGCGAGGGCGTGAACCTGGTGGTGAACGGTCGAAACGCGGCCGACGTGGACGAGACGGTCGGGGCGATCGGCGCGACGTTCGGAGTGCACGTGCAGGGAGTGGTCGGCGACTCGTCGACGTCCACGGTGCAGGACGCATTGCTGGTCGCCTGCCCGCAACCCGACATCGTGCTGCTGAACGGACAGGGACCGTCGCCGGCCGTCTTCGCCGATCTCACCGAGCAGATGTGGTCCGACGCGCTTCGCCAAGCGCTCACCGGGCCTTTGGCCTTCCTGCAGCGCGTGTTGCCCGGCATGTGCGAACGGCGATTCGGTCGCGTGGTGGCCATCAGCTCGGCCATGGTGAAGTCACCGAACTCGGCCATGAGCCTGTCGCACGGATCACGGTTGGGATTGACCGGCGTGTTGAAAGGTGTCTCGAAGGACGTGGTGAAGTTCAACGTCACCATCAACCAGATTCTTCCCGAGCGGTTCGACACCGCGCGCCAGGAACAGATGGCGCAGGTGGTCATGAAAGTCAGGGGTGTCACCTACGAACAGGCACGAGCCGAACAGGTGGCCTCCATCAAAGCCGGCCGATTGGGCCAGGCCTCCGAATTGGGCGACGCGTTCGCCTTCTTGTGCTCGGCCCAGGCCGGTTACATCAGCGGACAGAACCTGCAGATGGACGGCGGAAGTTACGAAGGAGTTTTCTGATGCATCATCCCCGCACCGTCGGCGCTCTGATGGACGAGATCCGCGAGCACCACGTCGAGTTCGACATCACCGCGGCCGAGGCCGAAAGACAGGGAACCGCCCCTGACGCGTTGGACGCGTTGATGCGTCGACTGCGGGTGCCCATGATCAAGGCGCCATTGGAGGTGGGCGGAGATCATCTCCACTTGGCGGATCAGTTCCGCTACTTCTCGGCGTTGTCGTACGCGAACCCCACCGCGGCGTGGGCCGGGTTCAATCACGCCGGTGCGGCGGCCATGGCCGGAGCGCGTCTGGGACGCGAGGGTCTCGACATCGTGTTCGGTGACAACCCCGCTCCCATCATGGCGGCGGTGTCGGCGCCCACGGGCACGTTCCTTCCGGTCGATGGCGGCGTCCGCGTCACGGGAACCTGGAAGTACGCCAGTGGTGTGAAGCACTCGGACTTCGCGTTGCTCACGGCCATCGAGGCCGGCGCCGAGCAACCACGGGTTCGTATCGTCATCGTTCGCACGCGCGAGGCCCGGGTCGACAACGACTGGGACGTGATGGCGCTGAAGGGCACCGGCAGCTTCACCATTCACGTGGACGACGTGTTCGTCCCCGATGCCATGGTCCTCGATCCGCTGGAAGCACCACGTCGAGGTGGGCCGATGTTCAAGACCGGCTACCAGGCGTACGTGGCGGGGGAGAACCTGGGCTTCACCATGGGTGTGTGCCAGCGGTTCATGGACGAACTGGCCACCTATGCGAACGCCAAGGCCCGTGGTTTCGACGGACGTCTCGCCGATCGTGGTGCCTTTCAGTACGAGTTCGGCAAGGGTCAGTTGGCCATCGACGCGGCGCGCGCATTCGCCACGAAGTCGTTCGAGGAAGCGGACGCGACCTTGTTGGCCGGCCTCACCCTGTCGACGCAACAGCAGCAGTACGTGGTGAGCGCGATGGCCTGGTGCACCGAAAGTGCCGCCAACACGGTGAGTCACCTGTTCCACTTCGCCGGCGCCGGAGCGCTGTTCAACTCCAGCATCCTGCAGCGTTGTTTCCGCGATGCGCACGGATCCGTGCAACATCACGTGGCATCGAACGTGGCGTTCGACCGGTTCGGCCAGTCGCTCCTGGCGACGACGGCGCTTTAGGGGCGCGGATCGATCGGCGTCGCCCCGGGCAACCGTTGTTCGATCTGCTCGGCGAGCGACAGACAACGTCGGTCGGTGAACCGGGCCCCCATCACCTGCACGCCGACCGGCAGCTCGTCGGCCATGCCGGCGGGCACCACCACGCTTGGGAGGCCGAGCAGGTTGGCGGGAAGTACCGGTCGCATCAGCTCGAGAATGCGCGTGGCACCGTCGGCTCCGGCGAGATCGTCGTCGAACACGAACGGCGGTTGGGTCCAGGTCGGGAGCACCAACGCCTGATGGTCCTCGAACCACATCGACCAGCGGCGGGCGAGCCCGTCGCGTTGTGACATCGCGAGATAGTGCTCGACGTTCGAGACCCGGGGGAAGAACTCGAGGATCCGCCCGATGAGCGTGCGACCTCCCTCACCCATGACCATGTCGAGTTGTTCGCGGATGTCGGAGAGTTCGGAGAACAACATGATCGCCCACACGAGGTAGGTCAGTTCGATGTCGGGAGGTGTCGCCTCGACGACGTCGTGTCCGGCGTCGGCCAACGCGTCGCCGGCCCGACGCACGGCGGTCGCGATGTCGGGATGGGTCGAACCGCCCGGGGGCGCCGGAAGAATCGCGACCCGCAGGCGCTCACCGGGGGCGAGGTCGGTGAGTCGCGCCGGCACGCTGATCGGATCGCGGGGGTCGGGTCCGGCGACGATGTCGAATCCCGCGCGAACGTCGGCGACCCGTCGCGCCATCACGCCCTGGACGGCCATGGCCGCGAAGGCCGGGGATCGGTCGGGCGAGGGATACGTCTGGGTGTCGGGGATCACGCCGACCGACGGCTTGATGGAGGAGATGCCGCAGGCGTGAGCGGGATTGCGCAAACTGCCACCGATGTCGTTGCCCAATCCGATCGGTGACATGCCGGTGGCCAGGGCCGCCCCTTCGCCACCACTCGATCCGCCCGCGGTGCGCTCGGATTTCCACGGGTTCTTCGTGCGACCGTGCAGGCTGCTGTCGGTGTGGATGCGCAGTCCCATGTCGGGCAGGTTGGTCCGCCCGATCGGGATCGCCCCGGCGGCCAGCATGCGCTCGACGGCGGGAGACGACGATGGTGCGATGGCCTCGGCGAAGATCGGCACGCCGTGCGTGGTCGCCTGACCGGCCACGTCGATGTTCTCCTTGATCGTGAACGGAACACCGTGCAGGGGGCCGAGGGAACCTCCGGCGGACACCGAGGCGTCGGCGGCGTCGGCCAGACGACGAGCGTCGTCGGCCAACACTTTGACGACGGCGTTGACGGCCGGGTTCACCTCGGCGATGCGCGCGAGGTGCGCTTCCACCACCGCGCGGCTCGTGGTCCGCTTCGCCTTGATGTCGGCGGCCAGTTCGAGCGCGCCTTTGGTCCACAATTCACCGGACATGATCCCCCCGATCCGCGACCCGACGAGGGTCAATATAGTGCGGTGGCGCGGACCGATCGGAGCGACCCGGTCAGTCCTTGGGCGGGGTGTAGGTCGACAGGAACCGGCCGAGGCGCTCGATGGCCTCGGTCAGATCCTTCGCCCACGGCAAGGTGACGATGCGCAGGTGGTCCGTGTTCGGCCAGTTGAAGCCGGTTCCCTGCACCACCAACACCTTCTCGGCGCGCAGGAAGTCCAGAACGAAGCGTCGGTCGTCGGCGATGGGGTACATCTGCGGATCCAACTTCGGGAAGACGTACAACGCCCCCTTGGGCACCACGCACGTCACCCCGGGGATCTTCTGCAGGGCGTTCACCGCGGCGTCGCGTTGGGCCAGCAGACGACCGCCCGGCAGCACCAACTCGCGAATGCTCTGGCGTCCACCGAGGGCGGTCTGGATGGCGTATTGCGCCGGGTGGTTCGCGCACAGCCGCATGTTCGTGAGCATGTTGACGCCCTCGATGTAACTGGCCGCGTGCTTGCGTGGTCCGGTCATCATCATCCACCCACTGCGGAAGCCCGCGAGGCGGTACGCCTTGGACAATCCGTTGAAGGTGACCACGAAGGCATCGGGCGCCAACTCGGCCATGCAGTGGTGCACGGCGTCGTCGTACAGGATCAAGTCGTAGATCACGTCGGCGAAGACGATGAGGTTGTGCTCGATGGCCAGATCGGCGATGGCCCGCAGGGTCTGGCGGCTGTACACCGCGCCGGGGGGGTTGTTGGGGTTGATGACGACGATGGCTTTGGTGTTCTTGGTGATCTTGGAACGGATGTCGTCGAGGTCGGGGTTCCAACCGTTGTCCTCGTCGCAGAGATAGTGAATCGGGGTGCCGCCGGCCAACGTGGTGGACGCGGTCCACAACGGATAATCCGGGGCCGGGATCAGTACCTCGTCGCCTTCGTTCAGCAGAGCGTTCAGGGACAACTGGATGAGTTCGCTGACCCCGTTGCCGAGCCAGATGTCGTCGGGGTCGGTGATGTCGATGCCCAGGGTCTGGTAGTGCTGCACCACGGCCGTTCGCGCCGATCGGATTCCCTGCGAGTCGCTGTATCCCTGGGCCTGCTGCAGATGGCGTGTGACGTCGACCAGGATTTCCGGCGGGGCTTCGAAGCCGAACGGGTGCGGGTTCCCGATGTTCAACTTCATGATGCGGTGACCCTGTTCCTCCAGGCGCTTGGCCTCTTCCAACACCGGGCCACGGATGTCGTAGAGGACGTGGGCCAGCTTGTCGGATTGGCGGATCTCGGCCGGCCCGTTGGCGGGGGAATTCATGAGATCTGAAACTACCCGCCATCTCTTGGTGGAGGCGGTCTCATTTGAGCGTCGGTCGACGACTCAGATGATGTTCAGCGCGTCGAGGAAACGTGCGACCACCGATTCGTCACCCGTGACGGAGCAATGCCCACGCCAATTCGAGCGCTGGGTTCCCCAGTCCACGAAGTCGTGACCGGAACCGCTGACGGTCGCCACGGCGGTGGCCGAAGCGCCTTCGGTCACCACGATGTCGGAACCCGACGGCGCGATCGTCCATTCGCCGCCTCCGGGTCCGGTGAGCACGAGAACGATCGGAGCCGACAGGGACGCGCCGAGGTTCTGTTGCATCTGCGGCATGCCGGTGATCATCCAGCGCACGGCGGGACCGATGCGCGTCGCGTCGGCGGCGGGAACCGCTCGCTCGATCGGACCCCGTGGCGCGAGCAGATCGATGCGCAGGTGGCAATAGTGATCGAAGGCGTAGGCATCGGCCAACTGGTGCATGGGGTACGAGCCAAGGTCGGCCAACGGGATGACCGTGGACGCCAACGGCTCGTCCTGGAACGAGGCGAGAACGTCGACGGCCTTGTCGCAGTAATCCAGGTACTCGGCGAGAATCTGCTGGTTGGTCCAGTCCTTGCGGGGCTCGACCAAAAGATCCATCATCCTTTCGGCCGGCAACTGCACGGGTTCGGCCGGCGGCGGTGACGGGTCGACGGTCTCCTTGTAGTTGGAGCTCATGTGGGCCACCAGATCGCGCACGGACCAACCGGCGCAACCACTCGGTCGGGTCCATTCCTCGTCGGTGAGCGACGACACCACCGACTTCACCTCGTCCACGGCCAGACGCAACGCGACCACTGCTTCTTTCGACACGATGTCCCCCCTTCGTTCACACCTTGTATACACGCGCCGCGGTGCCCGAGAAGAGCGCAGCTCGCTCGGACGCCGAGAACCCCGCGGTCAACTTCTTGTAGGCGTTCCACAACACGCCGTAGGACACCGACAGCCGGTCGACGGGGAAGTTCGACTCGAACATGCACCTTTCGGGCCCGAAGCATTCGATGGCGTGCAGGTAGTACCGGGACTGCTGATCGAGGAACTCGTCCGACGTGGGTGGACGCTCGGCGGTGTTCCAGCCGAAGCCGTTGTCGGGCATGGCGAGCCCGCCGATCTTGGCCACCGTGTTCGGCAACGCCGCGATGTCGGCGATGTCGGTCTTCCACCGCGCGAAGATCTCCTCGCGTTGCGACGCGTACGGCCCGACTCCGATGGGGGTGCCGAAATGGTCCAACACCATGGTGGTTCCGGGCGTGGCGCGGGCCAAGTCGAGGAACTCGCGGTTCTGATGGTGGTAGTGCCACGAGTCGTAGGTGAGCCCGCGCTCGCCGAGTCGGCGCACGCCACGTCGGAAATCGGGATCGAGATACAGGTCCCGGGGAGCATGGCCCGGAATCATCATCGCGTCGGGATGCTCGGCACGTGACAGTGCGTCGCGCACTCCGCGGAACAGACCGCGGCCGGCCTCGGTGTGGCGATCCAACAGATCGTCCAGATCGTCGCGGCGGAGATCGACGTGCCCCACGATTCCCGCCATCAACGGCTCGGGGTCCGAGAGGGCTTGATCGGCGATGTACCGCGTCTCGCCGAGTGAGCGCAAGTGTTCGGGAGCGGAGCGGTCGTACGCCGAACCACACTCCATGAAGACCGTCTTGATCACCTTGTGGGTGCCCCGACCGACGTGACCGTTCACGTCATGATGCAGGTCGTCGCGCTGATAGGGGAGGCCTTGTCCGGCCGGCCACAGGTGATGGTGCGGATCGATGATCTCGAGATCGGGATCGATCACGTCCTCGATGACCTGATCCAACCATTCCTGCGTTCCCGGTGTCGCCATCCACGCATCCTGACCGCCGGACCCGGACTTGGCAAGGGAGATCAGTGGGTTCGTTGCAGGTGTCGCACCTCGCCGGACCAGAGGGGGGTGAGAACCGCGACCAACGCGATGGTGCCCATGATGAGGATCGACGCGCGGGCCCCGATGGTGTGGGCCAGGGGTCCGGCGACCAAGAGACCGATGGGGGCGAAAGCCAACGATCCGAACGCGTCGTACGAGCCGACACGCGACAGAGCCTCTTCGGGGACGTTCGTCTGCAGGGTGGTCATCCAGTTCGCGTACATCACGTCGACGGCGACGCCGGTGCCCATGGCCGTGACGAAAAGGATCCACAGCGGCGCCGAGAGTCCGGTGGCGAGCATCCAGGCCGCACCGATGGGCATCACACCGACGGCGATCAGCAACGGTCGGTGGGGTTTGAAGCGGAACGCCAACGCGGTGCCCAGGATGCTGCCCACGCCGAATCCGAACATCATCGTCCCCATCGCTCGGGCACCGTCGAACTCCTCTTTCATGTGCACGGGAGCGAGCACCGCGATGAAGGCCTCGAACGCCAGGTGATAGAAGGCGAAGGAACCCACGATCAACACGATCCAACGGCGCGACGAGAACTCCGCCCAGCCCACGCGCAACTGGGTGATCATCGAGGTGCGGTCCTCGTCGGTGTTCTCGCCGAACGACTTCGGCAGACGCAACGACAGCACCAGCAGTCCGGCCACCAGGAACGAGGTCGCGTCACCCAGCAAGCCCCAGCCGGGTCCGGCGGTGGCGACGATGAGACCGGCCACGCTCGCTCCGATGGTGTAGCCCACGTTGGCGCCGAAGCCGAGGATCGAGTTCGCGCCCTGCAGAAGTGGGCCGGGCACGATCATGGGCATCAATCCGCTGAATGCCGGGTACCAGAGAGCGTTGAGAACGCCGAAGACGAAGCCGTTCACGCACAGCAAGGGCACCGACGCGTTGTCGGTGAGAAAGGCGATGGCGCTGATGGCCACCACCGCGCTGCCGATGATGTCGGTGGATCCCACCAACTGCGAACGACCGAACCGGTCGGCGGCCACGCCACCGACGAGCAGGAAGGCCACCAACGGGATCATCTGGGCGGTGGTGACGAGGCTCAACGACCCGGCGTCGGCGCCGTCCAACGACAGCACCCCGAAGGCCAGCGCGATGGGCGCCATGCCGTTGCCGACGTTGGACACGAAACGGGCGGCCAAGAGAATGCGGTATCGCGGGATCCGCCACAATTCCCGCAACTCCTCGAACACTGCCAGCTCCATTTCGACTCGGAAACGTCACTTTATCGGTGGTGTTACTCTTGGACCGGGGGAAGACCATGACGACGTACGCCAACCAGCGCCACGTGATCGACATCGACGCGCACATCCTCGAGCCGGTCGGTTGGTTACGAAGTTACGCCTCCGCGGGTGTCAGGGATCGAATCCCGGAACTGGCATCCGACGATCCGGATTTCGCCCGGCAGCTACGCGAGGCCGAAGAGGACCATCGACGCCGTTCGGTGGACGAGGCGTTCCGAGCCGATGCGGCGCGCGATTACATGCGCATGGCCCGCAAGGGTTGGATGTCCTTCGGTGGTTGGGATACCGACGAGAGATCCATTGCACTGGATCAATTGGGCTTCGAGTCGCAACTGATCTTCCCGACGGGTTCGTTCGCCCAGATCTACGAAACCCCTCACGAGTTCCGCGCCCACGCCATCGAGGCCATGAATCGGGGTCTCGTCGATTTCTGCGCCGACCCCCGTTTGATGGCCACCGCCTACGTGCCGTTCGAGTTCGGGCCCGCGACAGCGATCGAATTCGTCGATGCCGCGATGGCTGCGGGAGTTTCGGGCGTGTTGATCGACTCCATTCCATCGTCACGCCAACGCTCGTTCACGCATCCCGACTACGACCCGGTGTGGGCACGGATACAGGACTCCGGCATCGCGGTGTTCCTGCACGTGGGCGCCGATCAGAACTACCGACCCGTGCCGAAGGTCTTCTTCGACAACGGTCGCGACATGGCGCACGTCCGCTCCGATGCTCCGGGTGACCCGTTGTCGTTCATGGGCATCGGATATCCGGCCGAGTTGTTCCTGGCATCACTCGTGTACGACGGCATCATGGAGAAGTTCCCGCGACTACGTTTCGGAATCACCGAGTTGGGGGCCACGTGGCTGCCGTCGTTCCTTCACTTCATCGACACCGGTCAGCGGTCGTTCCGCAACATCCAGGACCTCTCGCATCTGACGATGAGGCCGTCCGACTATCTGCGTCGTCAAGTGGTGGTCAGTCCCTTCGCCGGTGAGGACGTCGGTTGGGTGATGGAACAAGCGGGTGTCGAGATGGTGGCGTTCTCCTCCGATTATCCGCATCACGAGGGAACCGACGATCCGATCCGTCGTTTCGAGTCCAGCATGACCGGACTCGACGACGATGCGCGCGCGGCATTCTACGACGGCAACGCCCGCCGCTTGTTGGGACGGTAGGAATCAGCCGCGGGAGAACTCGCGGATCACGCGACCCGGACGTTCTCCGGTGTGGCGACCCTGTTCGGTGACCACCTTGCCGTTGACCACCGTCGCGGCGTAGCCCCGGGACTTGATGACGAAACGCCCCTTGCCGTTCGGGAAGTCGTTCACGTACTCCGGGTATTGCGTCTGCAACGCCGTCGGATCGAACACGTTGATGTCGGCGAAGTGACCCTCGGCCAGCGTGCCGCGATCGATCAGACCGAGCACCGCGGCGGGCTTGGCCGTGAGCTGGTGAACGGCGGTCTCGAGCGACACCACCTTGCGGTCCCGGTGCCAGTACGACAGGTAGAACGTGGGGCTGTCGGCGTCGCAGAT
>SYCH01000067.1 GCA_005787025.1 Actinomycetota bacterium
CGACACCGAACGCCACTCATCCTTCGACGATGTGGTGCGCCACATCGAAGGGCTGCACGACGCGGGGCGAACGGTGATGGTTCAGCCGTACATGTCGCGCGTCGATGTCGACGACGAGACCGGCCTGGTGTACATGAACGGCGTCTACAGCCATGCGTTTGCCAAGGGGCCGATGTTGGCCTCGACCAAGACCATGGCCGGTGGCCTTTATGCCGAGGAGCGCATCGAACCCCGCGTCGCCGACGATGCTCAACGTCGACTGGGCGACGAAGTGGTGGCCTGGGTGTCCGAGCGTTTCGGTTCGCCCCTCTACGCGCGGGTCGACCTGCTGCCCTCGGTCGACGGCCCGGTGATCATCGAACTGGAGATGACCGAGCCGTCGCTGTACGTGGCGTTGGCCGATGGCGCCGCTGATCGATTCGCGGCGGCGTTGCTGACGCGCTGACGAACTCAGCGGGCGAACGTGGCCGATCCCTCCACGGGCAGACGCACCGACGTTCCATCGAAGCCGTATAAGTACGGACGCCCCAACACACCGGTGTTGCGGTCGTGGGCGTTGACGATCACCGTCTCTCCACTGATCTCGAGAGTGTCGATGTCGCGCCCGAGTCCCGTGACCAGTTTGACCTCCGCCACGCGCTCGGCGGTGGCGAGATCCACGACCACGAGAAGGTCGTCCTCCACCCACACCAGATGTGCGCCCCGCTCGTCGACGGCGAACGCCTTCGGACAGATCGCGCAGTCCGAGTACGACGCAGCCAACCCGAAGCTGTTCGGATCGATGGCGGTTCCGTCCCGACGACGAACGAACGGTGCGCTCTCGATCTGCGAGAACGTCTCACCGACGATGAGGTTGCCCCCGATCGAGAGTCGCCCGGGCCCGTCCTCCCAACCACCGATGACACCGAGTGATTGTGAAGCGTTGGTCGCGAGGTCGAACAGGAAGAGTTCCTCGAACGCCGAATCGAAACCGAGTCCGTTCTTCACCGAATACAGGATCTTGTCCGAACCGCCCTCGGCGATGACGTCGTGCAGACGTATCCACTGGTTCGCCGGATCCGCCGGCGCGACGAGCACCGTCTCCACACCGTCGACGATGCGGTGGATGGCGGTGTCGCCCGGTTGTCCGTACCCGGGCCACACGTGTTGAGCGATGATGGAACCATCACCCGACAAGATGGCCACTGCCCACGAACCCGAGTCAATCGAATCACTCGACGAGCCGACCACTGCGGTGATACCTGCCGGTGACGCCACCACGATTCGTTGGTCGAGAGGAATGGTGGTCGGGCTGATCGTCGTGGTGGTGGGCTTGGCCGGCGTGACCGGAGGTTCGGTGGGTGTGTAGTCGATGGCCGGACTGGTGTCGGGCACGAGATCGGTGGTGGTGGGTGCGACGGTGGTGGGAGCCAACGTGTCCGGGGCGGGCTCGTCGCCGAGATCGACCCCCAGCAGAACCACGATCATCACGACCGTGGTGAGAACGAGCGAACCGGCGCCGAGGAGAGCCGACCGACGACTACGTTTGCGATCGTCGAGATCCACGACCGAACCGTAGCCTTCGAACCATGGCTCGCAAGCGCAGTGACAAGGTTCTGGTCGTCGAGATCGACGCGAGCGGTACGGATGTCAGCCAACGTCGGACTCCCGATGAGCTGGTCGTCGAAGAGCCGATGACGATTCAATTGGACGGCCACGTGGTGGCCACCACCATGCGCACGCCGGGCAACGACTACGAGTTGGCGGTGGGCTTCTGCCACGGCGACGGTCTGTTGGGCGGGGCTCCGGTGACCGGCGTCCGTTACTGCGCCAATGGATCCGCGTTGGCGAGCGAGTTCAACGTGGTGACGGTCGAGACCTCGGGGCGCGCTCCCGTTCCCACGCCCCGTTTGAGCACCACATCGTCCAGTTGCGGACTGTGTGGTACGGAGAACATCGACGAGTTGACGCGACGCCTTCAGCCATTACTCGCCGATCGAGTGGTCGACATGGATCCGGCGGTCGTCGTGGGGATTCCCTCACGAATGTTCGCAGACCAACCACTGTTCGCCTCCACCGGTGCCGTGCATGCTGCCGCGGTGTTCGATGCCGATGGTGTCGTGTCCATGGTTCGTGAGGACGTGGGGCGCCACAATGCGGTCGACAAGGTGGTGGGGGCGTTGTTGTTGGAGAAGCGACTGCCCGCACACGAACTCGGCTTGTTCGTCTCCGGTCGTGCCAGTTTCGAGATGGTGCAGAAAGCATGGGCCGCCGGTTTCGGCACGGTGGTCTCGGTGAGTGCACCAACGTCGTTGGCCGTGCAGACCGCTCATCGGGCGGGCATCACTCTGTACGGTTTCGCCCGCGATCGACGGATGGTGCGTTACGCACCGAACTGAGCCCGGCGAGGAGTATTCGCCGGTGCTGGGGTAGGGTTTTTTCATGAGCGAAGTCGCCCCCACCTCCGTTCCCGGCCCGGCCCCCGATGGCTCGATGACCCCCAGTGTCGGCTTGGCCGTCGTGCACTTGTTCGTGAAGCCGACGCCGCTGTTCGATGCGGAGGCTCTCATCGCTGCGGTGAAACAGGCCGAGTCCGAGGGCACACAGGTGGTGCCCATCGCGATGCTGGGTCACAAGGCTGACGCGGCCTTCATGGCGCTGGCCAAGGACTGGCGCCGCTTACGGGCGTTTCAGTCCGCGCTCGGTCGCGCCGGTCTCGATGTCGTCGACAGCTACGTGTCGTTGACCGAGGTGAGCGAGTACGCCCAGGGAATGCCCGAAGCCATGTTGCAACCGCGCTTGTATCCGCAGCTCCCGCCCGAGGGCAAGAAGGCGTGGTGCTTCTATCCGATGAGCAAGAAGCGTGGTGTCGAGGCCAATTGGTTCACGTTGCCGTACGACCGTCGCAAGGAGTTGATGCACGAACACGGCACCAGCGGGCGCAAGTTCGCCGGTCGGGTGGTGCAGGTGGTCACCGGGTCCACCGGCGTCGACGACTTCGAGTGGGGAGTCACCCTGTTCGCGAATCGACCCGACGATCTGAAGGACGTGGTGTACACCATGCGTTTCGACGAGGCGTCGTCGGTGTACGCCGAGTTCGGATCGTTCTACGTGGGTACGGTCACTCCGGTGGCCGAGCTCGTCGAATTGCTCTAGTCGCTCAGGGGGCGCTGAAGACGCCGAGGTCCGCTCGGTACGTCGTGTTTCCGTCACTATCGAATCCGAAGGTGACGAACGTGGCGATCGACGGATCACCGTTGGCGTCCAGTGACAACGTGCCGGTCGGCCCGTTGTAGTCGATGTTGAGTCCGGCTTCGATGATGTCGGCGCATTCGGTGAACGTGCGACACGCCGACCCGCCGCGGCTGGCGGCGATCACCTGGGGCATGAACTCGGCTCCGATGTCCGATTGGCTGAAATCAGCGGCCAACGCCAACAGATTGAGGCAATCGACGAGCGCGGCGGCCAACGGAGGTGCATCGGCGATGCCCGGTGCGAGGTAGGACAGCAACTCGTCCTCACCGGCATTCGAGTCGACGGCCACTCCGATGACGGATCGGGACGGGTCGCTCACCAGATCCGGTCGATCCGTCAGGTCCACGGTGGCCAACGCGTCGTTGACGATGACCGTGGAGGCGGGCAGTTTCTCCAGGACCGTGCGCATGAACCGTCCGCCGCTTTCGCCGTCGCCCACCAAGGTGATCACCTTGGGCTGAGACGCGGCGAGATCGGCCACATCATCGGAATAGTCGGCATCGGTGGCGTTGAACGACACACTGGCATCGACCGTGATGCCCTGCAACGACAGTGCGCGCACGACCGACTTGGAGAGATCGCGCCCGAACGGATCATCGGGGTACGCGATCACCGTGTTGGTGACACCGGTTTGGGCCACCAATTGGGCGATGGCCTGACTGGCCAATCCATCGGAAGCGGTCGTGCGGACGAAAAGATCGTCGTCGGGGAAAGAAGCCAGGGAGACGGCGGTGGCCCCGGGGGAACACACGGCCACTCTGGCGTCGATGAGTCGAGGCAACACGTCGAGAGCCACGTTCGAAGACAGAGGCCCGATCAGGGCGTCGATTCCTTCGTCACTCACCAACGCATCGACGGATTCGAGAGCGGTGGTGGCATCGGCGCCCTCGTCGGCGACGACCAATTCGACGGGTCGCCCGAGAACACCGCCACCCGCGTTGATGGCCCGAACGGCGGCCTCGGCGATGGCGACCAGGGGTTCACCCAATGCGGCGCCGTCACCGGATTGCGGCACCAGCAAGCCGAACCGCAACACACCGTCGGAGTCGGGCTGCGGGACCGTGGTGGTGAACTCCGGTGCGCTGTCGGGGACCGTGGAGTCCTCGTTCGAGGAACACGCCACGACCGTGAAGGCGACGATGATCGTGGCCAGGCGGCGAATCATGCCGGTCGTTCCGATTCGTGGTGCGCCTTTTCGGCCACGAGTTCGGCCTCGTAACGATCGAGGGTGTCCAAGGCCATGGCCGATGCCAACTCGAGGCGGAACTGCACTTCCATGGCGGGTCCCTCCCCGTAACCGAGTCCGCTGGGCTTGCCGGTGTTCATGGCGAAGATGGTGATGCCACCGGCGAGGTGGGACACGCTGAGCATCTTCTCGTAGCGCCATTCCTTTGCGCGTTTGGCACCGGCGAACATGATGCGGGTGTTGGTGACCAACGCGTTGCCGCGGTCGGTCATGGAGATCGATTCTTCCCCGCGCGCGGCCCGTCCACGCATGGCGCCGGTGTTCATGCGCACCCTGCCGAACAACGGGAACGACACACCGCCGTAACCGCCGCTGTAGGTGGTGGGAGCGCGAACCGTCTCGATGAAGCCGACTTTCTCGAGATGAGCGATGGCGAACTCACCTTTTTTCAACATGAAGCCGTAGTCGGAGTTGTCGTTGAACTGTTCGTGGGTCTTGCCGTTGCGACAATCGCGCACCACCTCGAGCATGCGGTCGATGGCGTCCGCTTCCTGTTGCCAGGTCTGTGCGGTGGCGGCGCGGGCGGCCTCGGCTTGGGCGCGGGCGCGTTCGGCGGCCTTGCGACGGCGGTTCTCGAAGAATCCCATGCACGTCACCCTAGAACCGGGCGGTGGTGACACGCGGTTGTCGAACGTGTGCGCGACGATTCCGCCTCGACCATCAGTGGAAGAGTGCCGCGGCCCGTCGGCCTTGACGGCGTCCGTGTTCGGCGGCCGGACGGCGAAAGTCGGGATCCAGTGAGTTGACCCCCACGGCCTCGGCGGTCTCGTGGTCGGATTGGATGTAGCGAACCGTGCTTCCGTTGGAACGCAGGGAATCGACCTCGGCATCCACGGCAGGGGATGGGCCGGCGATGCGCGGAGCGATCACCACCACCTCGGCCGAATCGGTGGCCAGGTGGGCATTGGCTCCGGTACGCAGTCCGCCGTCGTAGTAACGACGTCCGTGAATGGTGACGCACGGCCACACGCCGGGCACCGCGCAACTGGAAGCCACCGCGTCGACGAGCGACACGCCACTGCTCTTCGTCCAAGTGACGAACTCCCCGGAGTGAGCATCTATGGCGGTCACGACGAGATCACGCTCGGGCCAGTCGACACCCGACAGACGATGCTCGATGACCCGACGTCGCGTGGATTCCTCGACCGTGGTCGCGCCGAGAGCGAGCTCGCCGATGTGTCGCCGTTGTTCGTTCGTGGTGGTGCCGCCGTCGACCATCAGACCGAAGACCCGCATCAATAGATCGAGGTCGAGGTCGGGGTTGATCTCGTGGTGTTCGTCGGCGACCTGAGCGGCGAA